>JAQXRK010000027.1 GCA_029218485.1 bacterium
AAAAATTCTTCGGTATAAAAGCGTATGTTTCGGGGAATCCTATGTATGCGTGATTCACACATTCTCCGAATCCGACAAAGCAACCGACCGTTCGATGCAGGAAGCAAAATTCGCCGCAAGAACATAATAAGACGCAGAAGCGCGGCAGTGGGCGCGCTGCGCCGGCACGCTGCCGGCCGGTCGTCCACGCCCGGAAAGGAATGGGCATACATATGGAAATCAAAGCCGTCCGCAGAGGACCGCGGATCATCGTGCGCCTGTCCGGCGAGCTGGATCATCACAGCGCGGCGGATGTGCGCGGCGCGCTCGACGCAGTGCTGCGCGACGTCACCGTGCGGGAGATGCAGCTCGACATGACGGATGTGACGTTTATGGACAGCGCGGGGCTGGGCGTGGTGCTTGGCCGGTACCGGACGCTTGCCGCGCGCGGCGGCAGGCTCATCGTATCGGGGGTGCGCACACCCATCGACCGAATTTTCCGCATGTCGGGGCTGTATGCGCTTGTGGAGCGCGGGTGAGAGGGAGAGGAGGAGGAATATGGCTGACAATGAAATGCACTTGCAGTTTGCAAGCCTGTCGCAGAACGAAGGGTTCGCGCGCTCGTGCGCGGCCGCGTTTGCAACGCAGATGAATCCGACCATTGAAGAGCTGTCCGATATTCGCACGGCCGTTTCGGAGGCGGTGACCAACGCCATCATCCACGGCTATGAGAACCGGCCGGGCATGGTGCGCCTCGACTGTACGATCGAAAACGACGTATTCACCGCGGTGATCCATGACGACGGCGTCGGTATCGGCGATGTGGAGCAGGCCCGGCAGCCGTTCTATACCACGAAGCCGGAGCTGGAGCGCTCTGGCATGGGATTTACCGTCATGGAGGCGTTTATGGAGGAGGTCGCCATCGAATCCGCCGTGGGCAGCGGTACGACCGTTACGCTGAAAAAGCGGATTGGACGGCGAAACGAGGCATGAGCGAAGCATGTGCGCCGCTTGTGGGCGGGGAGATGGCCGCGCCCGGCGCGCCCCGGACCGCAGCTCGGGACAGCCGGGCTCCGCTGACGCATGAGGAAACGATGGCGCTCATCACCGCCGCACACGGCGGGGACCCCTTGGCCGAGGAAACGCTGGTGCAGCGGAATCTCGCCCTCGTGAAATCGATCGTGAAAAAATACCTGGGCCGCGGCGTGGAGTATGACGATCTGTTCCAGCTCGGCTGTATGGGACTGGTCAAGGCGATCCAGCATTTCAACACCGCGTACGACGTGCGCTTCTCCACCTATGCCGTGCCAATGATCGCGGGCGAGATCAAGCGCTTTCTGCGCGATGACGGCATGGTCAAGGTCAGCCGCTCGGTCAAGGAGCTGGCCATGCGCGCGGTCTCCGTGCAGGAGCGCCTCCGCAGAACCACCGGCAGCGAGCCCGGCGTGCAGGAGATCGCGCGGGAGCTCGGCGTCGACGCCGAAGAGGTTGCGCTCGCGCTCGATGCGGGCAGGCCGCACCTGTCGCTCAACGAGAGCCGGTTTGAGGATGACGATGGCGAACGGCAGGATTTTCTCGCGGACACGGCAGCGGAGGGAAAGATGTTCGACCGCCTGCTGCTCAAGGAGCTGCTGGTCAAGCTCGACGCGCGCGAGCGCCAGCTCATCGTGATGCGCTACTTCAAGGATCGCACGCAGACGCAGATTGCCGAGGTGCTCGGCGTATCCCAGGTGCAGGTATCGCGCCTTGAGAGCAAGATCATTAAAAAACTGCACGATCTGGCGACCTGATGCAACGATTGGCGCCCCATTCCGGTTTTATTGATAAACAGAGGAAGAGGGGAGTACAGTCATGAACCGAAGAATCCTGTGCATAGTGACCGCCGCTCTGCTGCTCATGCTGCTGGGCGGATCGCCCGGCTGCGCGGCGGCGGGCGCGGCGGCCGCCAACGAGGTTGTCTGCCCGGAGGCCGCAGCATTTGAGGACTATGAAAGGCAGTGGGCCATTCGTGAGGGCAATCCCGTTTCGGACGAAACGATTGCGCGCGTGAACGGTTTCGCCTGCCGGACGGGCGAGGTTCTGCTCTCGGGCGCGCCGGACAACGCCAACTATTCGCCGCTTTCGCTCTACTATGCGCTCGCTCTGCTGACGGAGGGCGCATCCGGGCAGACGCGCGAGCAGCTCTGCACCGCGCTCGGCGGCGAACAGCCGGGGCAGGAGCTGGACAATCTCATGCGGCGCCTCTATACCGATAACGAGGTGGGCGAGCTGAAGATCGCCAACGCGATCTGGATGCAGCATGGCCTGTCGTTTGAAAAGCCGTTTTGCGATACAGCCGCAGAGCGGTATTTTGCCGCGCTCTTCTACACGGATTTTTCCGGCCGGGACGCGGGAAAGGCGATCGGCGACTGGATCCGCAAACAGACCGGCGGCCAGCTTGCGCCCGAAATAACGCCATCGCCCGGTCAGATCATGATGCTCTTGAACACGGTTTCCTTCCGCGATCAATGGATGGATGAGTTTCAAAGGGAAAGAACGGCGGACGGCGTATTCCATGCCGCAAACGGCGACCGGACCGCCAGCTTCATGCACGCGGCGCGCACCGGCGGCGCGGTGCGGGGCGATGGGTTCGTGCGTGCCGCGCTGCCGCTCAAAAACGCGGGCAGCATGGTGTTCATCCTGCCGGATGAGGGCGTCGGCCTGCACGGGCTTCTGGGCTCGGTTGGTCTGGAAGCGCTGCTCGGCGGCGGAGAGGATGTGTATTCCATCATCGACTGGTCCGTGCCGAAGTTCGGGTTCGACAGCAGCTTTGACCTCGTTCCCATGCTCAGGGCGCTCGGCGTCACGGCAGCGTTTGAAGCGGACGCGGCGCTCGACGGCATCCATCCGGATGCATTCGTTTCCGGCGTGCAGCAGCAGACGCATATCGGCATCGATGAAAAGGGCGTGGAGGCGGCCGCGTTTACGCGCATCGATGTGTCGGGCGCTGCGAATGTCGAGCCACCGCACGTGGAGATGACGCTCGACCGGCCGTTTTTGTATGCGGTCACCGCAGCAAAC
>JAQXRK010000028.1 GCA_029218485.1 bacterium
GCTGTCGTTCCTGTTTGCGGCCACGGTCGCGGTCGCGCTGATGTTCCTCATCACCATCGGCCTGGTCATGGGCGTCGGCAGCGCAGCGGTGGCCGGCTGAAAGCGCCGCGGTATAGAAGATCGGCGCGCAAAGAGACGTCGAATCCGTGCGCGGAAGAAGGGGCGTTGCGCCGCTGCAGGACATTAAGAATGTTGAGTGGATAGGGAGGGGCTTCGCATGGCGGAGCGGGAATGTGCGGCATGGAAACGCTTGGTCTGCTGGTCATTCGCCTTTCGGTCATGGCGGTCACCGCGGGCGCGGCTGAACTGCTCGTGCCGGATGGATCGCTGCGCGGCTGCGTTTCGGCCGCCGTGGGGCTTTCGTTCGTGGCAGCTGCCGTGACGGAAATCATACGCATATTTGGCATGCTTGGAGGATAGATATGCAAAAGGAGACGAATATGGACGGTTCTGCCCGGCCATACGGTGGCCAATCCCATGGGGGACAGGCGCGCGGGAACGCCTGGTCGCGCTTCGTCCGGCGGCTGCGCGCCGACCGGCGCATGGAACTGTTGGCGTATGGCGGCATCGCGCTGCTGGTGGTAACGCTGTATCTGTTCGCCTCGCGCGCGGCACATGACGGAAAGACTGCGGATGTGGACAGCGTGCAGGTTGTCGCGTCTGCCGGCACGGCGGATATGGAGGCGCGGCTTCAGCAGGTGCTCTCCTGCATCAGGGGCGCGGGACGGGTGGAGGTGATGATCACCTATGAAACGGGGCGGGAGATCGTTCCGGCGATGACGACGAGCATCAACAGCAACGGGTCGGAGACGACCGACGGTACAAAGAGCAGCAGCTCACAGCAGTCGACCGAGAGCACACAGCCGGCGACCGTTTCCCAAAGCGGGTCCAATGCGCCGATTGTACTCAAAGAGATCGAGCCGGTCGTGCGCGGCGTCATCGTCGTTGCGGACGGCGCGGCGGATGTGAACGTGCGCATGGACCTGCAGCGCGCGGTGCGCGCGGTGCTGGATATTCCGCTCTCGCAGATCGAAGTGTTTGAACGAAGTGCACAGCCAACAAATTAAGGAGGGGTAACGATGAAACGGTGGAATGGGCTTCAGGTGAAGTGGAACAAGAAGGCGTGGACGCTGCTCGGCGTTGCGCTGCTGCTTTGCGGCGCAATCGTGGCGAACTTTGTCATCGGCAGCCGCCCGGCGGATGAGGGCGAGCCGGTTTCCGCGCAGAACGGGGATCCGGACGCCGTATCGACCGGCGCGACGGGGGCGAACGGCTTTTTCGCCTCATTCCGTCTGGACCGGGACAATACGAGGCAGAAGGAGATCGAATATCTCGATGCGATCATCGAGCAGGGCGCGGATCAGGAAACGCTGGCCGATGCACAGCAGCAGAAGCTGGATATCGTCAACAATATGGAGAAGGAGCTGACCGTGGAGAGCCTGCTCAAGGCGAAGGGCTTCAAGGATGCGGCGGTTACGCTGCACAGCGGCGCGGTCAATGTGATCCTCTCTGCCGAGTCGCTCACGGAGGAGCAGGTGGCGCAGGTGCTCGACATCGTCATGCGCGAAACCGGCGAACCGGCGGACAGCGTGAAGGTCACAACGGCGCAGTGAACGCCTGCCTGCACGGTATTTGCTTTACATCATGCCAAAATACTGGTATAATAACGGCAAAGACTGAAGGAGGGTAACAGTATGGCAGATACCGTTGAGACCAGCTTGGAGGTCAAAGGTGCCGATAACGGCAAGATTATATTTGCAGATGATGTGGTCGCAACCATCGCCGCGCTCGCAGCGGCGGATGTGCAGGGCGTTGCAAGCATGAGCGGCGGCGTGGTCGAAGGGCTTACGGAAATGCTCGGCAAGAAGAACCTCACCAAGGGCGTAAAGGTCGAGGTTGGCACCGAGGAAGCGGCTGTCGATATCTCCGTGAACGTTCGCTATGGATTCGCCATTCAGGAGGTCTGCCAGAACCTGCAGAACGCGATCAAGAACGCCATCGAGACCATGACCGGTCTGCGCGTCGTCGAGGTCAATGTGTATGTGCAGTCGGTTGTGTTTGAGAAGCCCGCGGAACCGGAACCGGAGAAGAAAGAGAAGAAGGAAAAACCCGTAAAAGAGGAAAAGGAACCGGAACCGCCGCGCGTCAAATAATGCAGAATTCAGCAGAATGGCTGCGGGGCGGGGTGTATGCCTCGCCCCAATTTACGAAAGATGAGAGAGAAAGGAAAGCATCCGCATGAAACTCAGTATTTTTGATCGCATTCTGTTGGCGATCCTGCTGATCTGCGTGATTCTCGTTGCGTTTGTGTTTTTCGGCATGGCCACCGGTATCATTTCGGAGAATATGGCGACGGGGTTTGTTGCACTGTTCTACTATTGCTGGCAGAACGCGCTGATCCTCGCCGGCGTCGGTCTGGTGCTGCTGCTCATCGCGCTCAAGCTCCTGTTTGCGGGCCGCGGTGCGAAGGGGCCGGCGCAGCCGGCTACGGCGCTGATCCGGCAGAGTGAGATCGGCGGCTCGTTCATCACGCTTCCGGCGATCGACAGCATGGTGCAGCGCCATTGCCGGGCGCAGAGCCGTGTGCGCGACTGCTTCACGACGGTTCGCGTCGTGGAGGAGGGCGTTTCGATCGGCGTTCGCCTGTTCGTTCTCCCGGATACGGATGTGGTGAAGCTGACCGAGGATCTGAAGAAGAGCCTGAAGGAGTATCTCGAAGGGCTGACGGGCATTCGCGTGAACAGCGTGGACATTCTGGTCGAGAGCATGTCGGCAACCCCGGCGGGCGGCGTCTCGCGCGTCGAGTAAGGGGCGCTTTATGGAACAGCTCCGCGCGTTTGTTGCCGCCCATAAATGGACGGTCTGCTGTACGGCTTTGGGCTTGTTGCTCGCGCTGCTTCTGCTGACGATCGGCTTTTGGCGCACGCTGCTGATCGCCGTTGCTGTCGGCTGCGGATTTTGGCTCGGCCGTCTGCTGGATCGGAGCGGACCGGAGGGAGTCAAGGCTCTGGTCAACAAATTGATGAACAAAGGAAACGATGCATGAGCAGAACGATGGCCCGCGAGGTCGCAATGAAATTGGCCTACTCCCGCCTGCTGGGTGGGGAGGATACGCCCAACGCAGTTTTGGAAAAGTCCGGCATTGAGGAACCGTTTGATGCGGAGGATACGGCGTTCGCCGAGGCGGTCGCCGCCGGTGTGGAAGCGCATGTGGAGGAGTTGGACGCGTTGATCGCATCGCACGCGATCGACTGGTCGATCGATCGCATTGCGCGCGTGGATCTGTGTATTCTGCGCGTTGCGCTCTATGAGATGCTGTATCGAAGCGACGTGCCCTCCGGTGCGGCGATCAACGAGGCGGTCGAGCTCGCCAAGCGCTTCGGCGGCGAAAAGTCCTATGCGTTTATCAACGGCATTCTGGGCGTTGTGGCCAGAGAGCTGGAGAAACCGGGCACCACGACGGAATGAGCGGATATTATCTTGGTATTGACACAAGCTGCTATACCACGTCGATTGCTTGCGTGGAGGCGAACGCAGAGAAGCAGGGCATCGTTCTTGATGAGAGAACGGTGCTTTCTGTACCTTTGGGCGGCCGCGGGCTCCGGCAGAGCGACGCGCTTTTCCAGCACAACCGGAACCTGCCGGTGCTGCTGGATCGGCTCTTTGCATCGGTCGATCCCAAGCGGATTGCCGCCGTTGCGGTGAGCGCCGCACCGACGGCTGAGCCGGATTCGTACATGCCGGTTTTTCTTGCGGGAAAGCTCGCGGCAAAGGCGGTTGCGGGCGCGCTCTCGGTGCCGCTCGTGGAAACGACGCATCAGAGCGGCCATGTGCGCGCGGCGCTGTTCGGTCACGAGCCACTTTTTAGCCGGGAGCGGTTTCTCGCGGTGCATCTCTCCGGCGGTACGACGGACCTGCTTTCTGTTCGTACAAACGCAGCGGAGAAGCGCTTTGCCCTGGAAAAGCTGGGGCAGGCGAATGATCTGCACGCGGGTCAGTTTGTGGATCGCGTCGGCGTGGCGCTGGGCCTGCCGTTCCCGTGCGGACGGCACCTTGAGGCGCTGGCTGCCGCGGCAGAGGATCGCTCTATCCGCATTCCGTCCTCCGTCCGGGGGCTCGATTGCTCGCTCTCCGGTGCGGAAACGCGCGCGGTCCGGCTGATCGAGGACGGCGTGGCGCGCGAGAGCGTGGCATTTGCCGGGTATGATTGCCTTTCGCGCACGCTCGCAAAGCTCTTGAAACATGCGGCGGAGACCATGAATTGTGCGGACATCCTGCTCTCCGGCGGCGTGGCGTCGAGCAGACTGCTCTCGGAGCTGCTCTCGGCGCGCATCGGCGGCGCTGCCCGCCTCTGGTTCAGCAGCAGTACGCTGGCGAGCGACAATGCGGTCGGTACGGCGCTGCTGGCTGCCGATCGGGCCGCACGGGAGGACGTATGCCGGGCATGATTTTTTCGGTTTCCGAACTGAATGCGTATGTGGGCGGGCTGTTGGGCGCGGACCCGCATCTGCGCGATTTGACCGTGCGCGGCGAAATCAGCGGTTTCAAGCGCCACAGCTCCGGCCATCTCTACTTTTCGCTCAAGGATGAGCGCGCGCTCGTGCGCTGCGTGATGTTCAAGGGGCAGGCGATGCAGCTCGACTTCCGCCCGGAGGACGGCATGCAGGTCTGCATCAGCGGATATGCGGCGCTGTACGCCCGCGACGGCAGCTTTCAGGTGTATGCGCAGTCGATGGCGCGCGAGGGCGCCGGTGCGCTGTATGCGCGGTTTCTGGCGCTCAAGGAGCAGCTGGAGCGCGAGGGCTATTTCGATACTTCGCATAAAAAGCCCATCCCGTTTCTGCCCCGCTGCGTGGGCGTTGTGACCTCGGGCACCGGCGCTGCAATTCAGGATGTGCTGCAGATCATCGGCCGCCGGTTCCCAAAGATGCCGATCTGCCTCTGCCCGGTCAAGGTGCAGGGCGAGGGCGCTGCCGGGGAGATCGCGGCCGGTATCCGCGCGATGAACCGCGCGCGCACGGCGGATGTTTTGATCGTCGGCCGCGGCGGCGGCAGCATCGAGGACCTCTGGGCGTTCAACGAGCCGGAGGTGGCCCGGGCCATATGGGAGAGTGAAATCCCGGTCATCAGCGCCGTTGGTCACGAGACAGATTTCACCATCGCGGATTTTGTTGCCGATCTGCGCGCGCCGACGCCCTCCGCCGCGGCGGAGCTGGCGGTACCGTCGTATGCGGATTGCGCGGAAACCCTTGCCGTTTTGGACGGAAGGCTGCGCCGTTCGCTGGATGCCGGGCTGCGCAGTCGGCGCGACCGGCTGCATCTGCTGCAAAACAGCGCGGGATTCCACATGGCGGCGCAGCGGGTATCGGACGGCCGGTTTGAACTGGACGCCCTGCGCGAGCGGCTTTGCCGCGGCGCGGAGCGAACGCTGCTGGCAAAGCGCCAGCGGCTGGAGCGTCTGCACGGCGCGCTCGCCGCGCTCAACCCGGACGCCGTGCTGCAGCGCGGCTATGCCATGATCTGCGACGAGGCCGGGCACGTTCTCTCCAGCGTTGCCGATGTGCAGCTGCAGGAGCAGATCGCCGTTCGCCTCTCGGATGGGCGGCTGACCGCCACCGTAAACAACATTGAGAAAAAGGAGCCGTAAATATGGAACAGGAGCAAACCTATGAACAGGCCGTGGCACGCCTCGAACAGATCGTAAAGCTGCTGGAATCGGGTGAGGGCAGCCTTGAGGAGATGATCGGTCTCTATCAGGAGGGGATGCGTCTGCATGACCGCTGCGCGCAGATGCTGGACGGCTTTGAGAAAAAACTGACCACGCTGCGGGCGGAAAAGGAGGGATAAGCATTGCTGTATCAGGAGCAGATGGCATACTATGCGGCCATGACCGAAAGCATGCTCAGTGTCCTGCTCGGTCAGGCGGATGCGCCGGAGGTGCTGTATGACAGCATGGCATACAGCCTGATGAACGGCGGCAAGCGCCTGCGCCCGGTGCTCTGCCTTGCATCCTGCGAGCTGCTCGGCGGCGCGCCTGCGGACGCGATCAAGGCGGCCTGCGCCATGGAGATGATCCATACCTACTCGCTGATCCATGATGATCTGCCGGCCATGGATAACGATGATATGCGCCGCGGGCGACCGAGCTCGCACAAGGTGTTCGGCGAAGGAAACGCAATCCTTGCGGGGGACGGCCTGTTGTCGCTCGCCTTCCATGTGATCTCGCAAACGGGCAGCGCAAAGGTCATGCAGGTCGTTGCGCGCGGCGCGCTCGACATGGTCTCCGGCCAGAGCCTCGATATCAACAGCGAGTGCGATGCGGAGGGCCTGTTCGCCATGTATGAAAAGAAAACCGGCGCGCTCATCCGCGCATCGGTGCTGGCCGGTGCGTATTCGTCGGGCAGCGCGGAGGTGGGGCGCAATCTCGCCGCGCTCCAGTCCTTTGCGGAGAAGTTCGGCCTGCTCTTCCAGATCACCGATGACATTCTGGATGTTGTCGGCTCTCCGGAACAGCTTGGCAAGAGCATCGGCAAGGACGCGCGTGCGCAAAAGGCGACGTTTGTCACGCTCTATGGGCTGGAACCGGCGCGGGAGGAGGCGGCCATCGCTGCCCGTTTGGCCATTGACGCGCTGGAACAGATCGATGCGGACAGCACGTTCCTGTGCGAGCTTGTTCGCCAGACGCTGACCAGAAGCCGCTGAGCGCCTTGCGCTTGCCGCGGCCGCTGTGATATACTGAAGCAGAATTGGAATCGACATGAAACAGGAATATCCGCTGCTGGAGAGCATCAACAGCATAGAGGACTTTTTGCAACTGCCCGACAGTGCTTTGGACGCGCTGGCGGGCGAGTTGCGTATGCGCATGATCGATGTGGTGCAAAAAAACGGCGGCCACCTCGCGTCGAGCCTCGGCGCGGTGGAGCTCATCATCGCCATGCACCGCGTGTTCGATCTGCCGGAGGATCGGATGGTGTTCGATGTGGGGCACCAGGCGTATGCACATAAGCTGTTGACCGGGCGCAACGCCCGCTTCGATACGCTCCGGCAGGAGGGCGGTATCAGCGGCTTCCCCAAGCGCGCGGAGAGCCGGAGCGATGCGTTCGACACCGGGCATGCCAGCACATCCATTTCGGCGGCGCTCGGCATTGCGCGCGCCAAGCAGCTGCGCGGTGAGCCGGGCATGGCGGTTGCGCTCATCGGGGATGGCGCGCTGACCGGCGGCATGGCGCTCGAAGCGCTGAACGACGCGGGTGAATCCGAAGTGCCGCTCGTCGTGATCCTGAACGATAACGATATGGCCATTGCGGAGAGCGTTGGCTCGCTGCGCCGTTCGCTGACCAATATGCGCACCAGTCAGGGCTATCTGGCCTTCAAGCGGCGGCTGGCGCGCCTGCTCGATACCGGAACGGTGGGCCGCTGGCTTTCGCGCCACATGCAGAGCTGGAAAAACCGGATCAAGAGCCTTCTGCTGCCGCACATGCTGTTTGAAGAGATGGGCTTCACCTATCTCGGCCCGATCGACGGCCACAACATTTCCGAGCTGATCCGCGTGCTGCGCCGCGCGCGCAAGCTCCAGGGGCCGGTGCTCGTGCACGCCGTGACGCGGAAGGGCTATGGCTTTGCGCCCGCGGAGCAGGACCCGGAGAAGTTCCATGGCGTTTCGCCTGCGGCAAAATGTACCGCGGGCAGAAAGAGCAACTCCGAGGTGTTCGGCGCGGCGATGATGGAGCTTGCGGAGCGCGATGAGCGCGTTGTTGCCATAACGGCGGCCATGCCGCGCGGAACGGGGCTTGCCGGCTTTGCCGCCCGCTTTCCGAGCCGGTTCTTCGATGTTGGCATTGCCGAGCAGCATGCCGTCACGATGGCAGCCGGCATGGCGGCTGGCGGTTTGCGGCCCGTTGTTGCGATCTATTCCTCCTTCCTGCAGCGTGGGTACGATCAGCTGCTGCATGATGTGTGCCTGCAGCGGCTGCCCGTTGTGTGCGCGCTCGACCGCGCCGGCCTGGTGGGGGAGGACGGGGAGACGCACCAGGGCGTGTACGATATCGCGTATCTGTCCGCCATGCCCGGCATGGCGATCTATTCCCCGGCAACCCAGCAGGAGCTCGTATGCATGCTGCAAATGGCCGTGGAGCGCGGCGAACCGGCGGCCATTCGGTATAACCGGGGCAGTCTGATGCAGGCGCTCACGACCGAGCCGGTCGTGTTCGGCCGCTGGGAAACGATTTTGCCGGTTGCGGATGTCACCGTGGTCGCGACCGGATGCATGGTGGAGCTGGCGATGCCGGTCGCCCGGGAGACGGGCGCAGGCCTCATCAACGCCCGGTTTCTGCACGCGCTCGATGAGGAATCGCTTCGCCTGCTGCGCGCGCGTGCAAAACGGGTGATCACCATGGAGGATGGGGTCGTGTGCTTCGGCGAGCGGATGAAGGCGGAGCTGTCGCCGATCCCGGTGATGGCGCTGGGCGTTCCCAATGAGCCGATTGCGCAGGGAACCATCGCAGAGCAGCGCGCGCGCTGCAATCTGACGGCGCAGGCGTTGAAAAGGGCGATTTTGGAGGCATGATGAGCGAACGGATCGATATCGTTTTGGCACAGCGCGGCCTTGCACCCAGCCGGGAGAAGGCGCGCGCGCTGGTCATGGCCGGCGTGGTCTATGTGGATGGCAAGCGCGTGGACAAGGCGGGCGCGTCCGTATCGGAAGGGGCGTCCATCGAGGTGCGCGAGAACCCGCTGCCGTTTGTCAGCCGCGGAGGCCTGAAGCTGCAAAAGGCGCTGGAGGTCTTTCCGATCGATCTGACGGGCGCCTATGCGCTCGATATCGGCGCATCCACCGGCGGCTTTACCGATTGCATGCTGCAGCATGGCGCGGCCCATGTGTGCGCCATCGATGTCGGGTATGGCCAGCTGGATTGGAAGCTGCGCAACGATCCGCGCGTCACCGTGATGGAGCGAACGAATGCCCGCTATATGGAGCCGTCTTGGTTTTCGCAGCGGGCGGACTTTGCCTCCATCGATGTATCCTTCATCTCGCTCAAGCTCATCCTGCCGCCGCTGCTGGCCTGTTTGACGGATGGCGGCGAGGTTGCGGCGCTCATCAAGCCGCAGTTTGAGGCGGGGCGCAGTCAGGTCGGGAAAAACGGCGTTGTGCGCGACGCGGCGGTACATGCATCGGTCTGCGGCGAGATCATCCGCTTTGCGGCGGACGCCGGTTACGGTGTGCGCGGCCTGTCCTTCTCCCCGATCACGGGCCCGAAGGGCAACATCGAATTTCTCCTGCATCTGCAAAAGACTGAAGCACCCGAACAGGCGGTCGACCTGGAAACGGTCGAGCGGATCGTTCAACAAGCGCATCGGGCAACGCTGGCATAGATCTGTTTTCTGCATAGAAAATGCATAGTGTGAAATTCTATACACTTTTTGCTTGTCAGCGGCGGGTTTAAGCGATATACTAAGAACAGGAAACGGGAGGCCGTATGCGCATAGGTTTTGCTGCAAATCCATTGAAGGAAGGCGCGCTGCAAACGCGCGATTCACTGCTGCGCCTGACTGCGGAGCGCGGGATCGGGCATGTTTTGATTACGGATGCCGCAGCGCTGCTTCAGGAGCCGCACCCGGTCGATATTCTGGTCGTGGTCGGCGGCGACGGCTCGCTGCTCCGGTATGCAGACGCTGCATCCTCGCTGAAAATTCCGCTGCTGGGCGTCAATCTCGGCAGGATCGGCTTTCTGTCCGAACTGTCGGAGCAGGCGTTTCCGGATGCGCTGGACAGGCTGTTGGAAGGGGCATATACCATTGAGCGCCGCATGATGCTGCGCTGCACGATCAATGAGGAAGCGCCGCTCTACTGCCTGAACGATATCGTGGTGTTCAAGCGCACCTTCTCCGGCGTAACCGAGGTCAACATTCAAATCAATGGCGCCGAGGTGGGCACGGTGTTCTGCGACGGTGTGATCGCCGCAACGCCCACCGGCTCCACCGCGTACTCTCTCTCCGCAGGCGGTTCCATTCTGGCGGACGGGCTCGACGCCATCAGCGTGACGACCGTCTGCCCGCACACGCTGCATATCCGGCCGATCGTGACGGCCGCCGATGCAGACATTCGGTTTTCGGTGGCGGACAGCGGGATCGTATCCGTTGACGGCATGCGCATCCATGAGGTGCACCGGGGGGACAGCATCCGCGTGACCGGCGCCAGCCGCACGACCGATTTCATTCGGTTCGGAAAGAGCGACCTGTTCAGGCTCATACATGAAAAACTATCCTAAGCGGATCGACGGGGGATCAAACGATGGCGATTAAATCAAAACGGCATGGCATGATTACGAAATTGATCGCCATGCAGAACATCGAAACCCAAGAGGAACTGGCGCGCGCGCTGCGGGAGCAGGGCTTCTCCGTGACACAGGCCACGGTATCGCGCGACATCAAGGAGCTGCGGCTGATCAAGGTGCTCACGCCGGAGGGACGCTATCGGTATGCGACCGTGGAAAAAGCGGAAGCGGATATGCAGGAACGGTTCATACAGATGTTTGCCAACTGCGTTTTGTCCGTCGCAACCGCGGGCAATCTGGTCGTCATCAAAACCATCAGCGGCAGTGCATCGGCTGCCGCGGAGGCGATCGATTCCATGAAGTTTCCGGAGGTCGTCGGCTCCATCGCGGGGGATAATACGATTTTTATCGCCGTTCATGAAGCAAGGGCTGTGCCCGAAGTGGTAAGAAAATTCCAGAAGATGATGAAATAGCGGGGCCAATCGATGCTGCGTTCGCTGAGAATCAAAAACATAGCTTTGATTGAGGAGCTCGACCTCTCGTTTGATGCCGGTTTTTCCGTGCTGACGGGCGAGACCGGCGCGGGCAAATCGATCATCATCGAGGCGTTCAATTTTGTGCTGGGCGAGCGCGCCAGCCGGGAGCTCATCCGCAGCGGCGCGGCAAAGGCGAGCGTGGAGGCTAGCTTTTCCGTGCTGCCAAACGCGCCCGTGCGCGATGTGCTGCTGGCGCAGGAGCTGGAGCTTGAGGATGATGAGCTCGTGCTGTCGCGGGAGTTGACGTCCTCCGGCAAAAACGTTTGCCGCGTCAACGGCACGTTGATTTCCACGGCCGCGCTCAAGCAGATTGGCGACCAGCTTGTCGATATCCATGGCCAGCATGAGCACCAGTCGCTGCTCGATGCGAAGCGTCATCTGTCCCTGCTCGACCGGTATGCCCTTGCGGAAACGGCGCCGCTGCTGAAACAGACGGACGAGTGCTATGCGCGGGCTCAGCAGGCGCAAAAAGCGCTGCGCGATGCCAATATCGATGAGCGGGAGCGGGCGCACCGGCTCGACCTGTTTGCCTATCAGATGCGGGAGATCGACGCTGCGCAGCTGCAGACCGATGAGGAGGAGCAGCTGCTGGACCAGCGGCGCATGCTCCAGAATGCACAGTCGATCATGGATGCGCTCGAAACGGCATCCGCGTGCCTTTCCGGCGAGCAGGGCGCGCTTGCGCCGCTGTCGGCCGCCATGCACGCCATGGGGGGCATATCCAAGTACCATGCCGATTATGCCTCCGTTGCGGAAAAACTGAACGATGGGTACTATGCCATCGAGGATTTGTCCTACACGGTGCGCGATCTGCGCAGCGCGTTTTCCTATGACCCGGAGGAGCTGAACCGAATTGAGGAGCGGCTCGAACTGATCTCGCGCCTGAAGCGCAAGTACGGCGGAAGCATCGAAGAAATCCTCGCTTATCGGGAGCGGATCGGAGAGGAGTATGCGCTGCTCTCCGGCAGCGAGGAGCGACAGGAAGCGCTGGAGCGGGCATATGCCGGCGCGCTCGCGGATTACTGCGCGGCTGCGGAACAGCTTTCCGCTTCGCGCCGCAGCGCTGCCGGGCGCCTTTCGGAGAACCTGCTGCCGGAGCTGAGAGACCTCGGCATGCCGCATGCGTCGTTCGACGTGCGCTTTTCCCGCCTTCCGGGGGAACTGCCCTCGCCGGGCGGTGTCGATGACGTTGAGTTTTTGCTCTCCGCCAACCGCGGTGAACCGCTCAAGCCGCTTTCCCGCGTCGCCTCCGGCGGAGAGATCTCCCGCGTGATGCTCGCGTTCAAGCGCGTTTTGGCCGATACGGATGGCATTGCCACCATGGTGTTCGACGAGATCGACAGCGGCATCAGCGGCCAGATCGGCAACGCGGTCGCGCAGAAAATGCGCCAGATTGCCAAGAGCCATCAGGTGCTCTGCATCACCCATCTGCCGCAAATCGCAGCCTGCGCACAGGCGCAGTACCATGTGTTCAAGCGGGAAACGGACGGAAAAACCGTTTCCTCGGTCGTGCGGCTCGATGAAGAGGGGCGCTGCCGGGAAATCGCCCGCATTATGGGAAGCAGCATGAGCGATCCGGTTGCCCTGCAGCATGCGAGGCAGCTTCTCAGCGCTGCGCAAAGCGGCGAAACGGCATAGCGGAGCAGCGTCCTGCGCAACATAGAGACAGCCGTGTTCTGTCGTTCGACAGCATAGGGCGGACACTGTGTTGAGGTGCTGCTGTGAATAAACGTATCTTTTTGCGGATCGCCCAGTGGTTTTCCGTTGGCGTTGCGGTCCTTCTGTGTTTCATCAACTATTCCGAACGAATGATTCAGATTCGCGCGCTCCCCGAGACGCTGCATGTGACCGGGGAAGCCGGCCGGTTCTCCCGGCTGCTTGCGTCGGAAGCGCCGGCGGCAGCCGCCGTGGATGTGCAGCACGCCGAGCGGCTTTCCGATGTCGGCGAGGAACTGTATACGTTCCGGCTGTTTGGCGTGATTCCGGTTCGCTCGGTGCGCGTGGTCCGTACCGAACGTCAGTATCTGGTGCCGGGCGGCGATGCGGTTGGCATCACGCTGCATACGCGCGGCGTGCTTGTGGTCGGGATGGGCTCCGTGCGCACAGCGGACGGCATGCTCAGCCCCGGTTCCGCTGCGGGCCTGCAGCCGGGCGATTTGATCCTGTCCGTCGGCGGGGAGGAGATCGAGGATACGGCGCATCTGGCCTCCGTCTGTGCGGCGCAGGATGGTGCGGTTACGCTGGAGGTGGAGCGCGGCGGCGCGCTGACCACCATGCACGTGTACCCCGCGCTGGATGTCGAGTCGGGGGAATACCGGCTGGGCCTTTGGGTGCGCGACAGCACGGCGGGCGTCGGCACGCTCTCCTTTTATGATGAGAACACGGGGTGGTTCGGCGCGCTCGGACATGCCGTGTCCGATGTGGATACCCAGTCGACGCTGAGCGTGCGGGACGGCAAGCTCGTCGAGGCGGAGATTATGGATGTGGTGCGCGGCGTT
>JAQXRK010000029.1 GCA_029218485.1 bacterium
ACGGCTGTGTGCGAAATCCCCTTCCTCGCGAATGCGTTTGGCTTTGAAACGGTGGAGTTCACTGAGTACGCCATCGCGATTCTGATTGCGGCGCTGGTTGTGCCGATTGTGGAAGCAGTCAAATTCTTCCAGCGGCGTGCCCACCGCAACGGTTGACAACTCCGGTCAAGCGCGGAGAGGAGCCCCTTGAGGCTCCTCCCCTTTTGCTGTCCAAACCGCATTTTGTTAAGATATCGCTAAGAATTTCTTTACTTTTACACGATTCGCTGATATACTGATGGTAAGCAGTGGGATGCTTGTATGAGTACGGAGACTCGCCTCTCTTCGGAGGGCGTTCATCCGTACTTATCCTTTTTGGAAAAGGCTTTCCCTTCCCCTCGGATGTGCCATGAGCTATCCCCTGCAGCCCCTTTGCGAACGGACTTTGCGCCCATGCGAAGCTCTGGCACGGCGCCGGGGAAATCACATTACATTTCTATCCTTCTTGCACCTTCTTGCACACAACGCACATACCGTTTTGTAAAACGCGCGTTGCCTCTTCCCCGCTATTTCTCAGAGCTTGCGGCGGTACAAGCGCACCTCGTCGATCCGGCTGCAGAGCGGTTCGAGCTCCGCTCTGCGCTCCACCGGTGCGTCGAACACCAGCTCCTCCGGGCCGTAGATCCTGCCGAGCGCCGGTGCATTGAGAAACCTGTGGCATTGCTTTCCGCGCGCATAGCAGCGCAGCCAGGTGCTCGTTTCCTCGCACCGGAAGCCGACGGATTGGTAAAACCGATTGGCGGCGGTATCCTCCTGCGTCCAAAGCTCGCACACGCGCACACCCTCTTGTACAAGCTGCCCGCGCGCGCGCTCCCACAGCGCCGTTGCAACGCCCTGCCGCCGGTATTCGGGCAGCACCGCCAGATGCCAGAGCACGGCGCCGCGCCCCTCGTCCGTGCGGGACAGGTTGTCGGAATCGAGCTCAACATCGACGAGCCCCACAATGCGCCCGGCTTCCTCCGCCACGAGGCACACGGATGGGTGGGGATAGCGCTCGCGCTGCGTCTTTACATCATTATAATAGGAGCAATCGAGGAACGCTACGACCCGGCACCGCAGCCAGTCCTCTGCATCTGCATCGCGATAGGCACGAATTTGCATCGTTCTTTCCTGCTACTGCGCGCTGTCCGGTGAAACCGCGGCAACCAGCGCATCGTTGAGATCGCGCATGGTCTCGGCGTCCATCTTCACCACCGCGCGGTCATAGGTCATCAGGCCGTTCAGCTCATCCTCGACATCGGAAAGCTGCGTATAGACGGAGGCGGACAATCCGCGCGCCGCCGCAGGAATGATCTGCCGGATGTACAGGTCCTGCACGGCAAAGCGCAGCGCCTCCGGCGTTTGATACCGCCGGTAGCCGAAATCCTTCCTATTATAGGTATGTCCGCTGACGCGGTGGTTGTAACCGCCAAACTCGGAGAGCACAACGGCACGCGCCCCCGGATACTGGCGGTGCCGGTATGCGCGGAAGTACACGTGCAGGCTCTTGACATCCCCCGCGCCCTGATCGTGCCAGCCGCTGGCATGGTCGATCGTGCGGGTTGCATCGAGCGCACGGATGCGCTCCGCGGCTTCCCGCGCATCGAACTGTCCCCAGCCCTCGTTGAAGGGTACCCACATGGCGATGCAGGGACAGTTGTACAGGTGCTCGATCATGCCCTCCAGCTCCTGCATGAACTCCCTGCGCCCGGCGGCATCCTCGCGCGCAAACCGGACATAGTCGTGGTCGTCGCGGTGGCGCCCGGTGATGAGCGGCGCACTGATGGTCAGCGGCAGATAATCCCCGCCACCGTTCGGCATATCCTGCCAGACGAGCATGCCGAGGCGGTCGCAATGGTAGTACCAGCGGAGCGGCTCGATTTTGATGTGCTTTCTGAGCATATTGAAGCCCATGCGCTTCATCTGCTCGATGTCGTTGACCATGGCCGCGTCCGACGGCGCGGTATACAGCCCATCGGGCCAATAGCCCTGATCCAGAACGCCGGTATGGAAATACGGCTTTCCGTTGAGGAACAGGCGCGGTACACCGTCCCCGTCCTGCCCGACGGAGAAGCTGCGCATGGCAAAGTAGCTCTCCACGCGATCCTCCCCCGCCTCCAGCGACAGATCGTACAGATACGGGTCCTCCGGGGACCACGCGTGGAACGACGGCATGGGAACGCGGACGGTCGTGCCGCTGCAGAAGGTGACCGTGCGTTCGTCCAGCCGCGCGATGCACGCGCAGGGCACGCTCGTCTGCACGCGAAGCTCCACCGCCGCTTCCTCAAACAGCGGTGTGATGCGCAGCGAACGGATGTGCGTCTTCGGTACGCTCTCGAGCCACACCGTCTGCCAGATGCCGCTCTGCGGCGTATACCAGATGCCGCCGCGCGCCGTCTTCTGCTTTCCGCGCGTATGATAGGACTCGTCCGTCACATCGCGCACGCAGACCACGATCGTCAGCTCCCGCCCGCCGTGCAGCGCATCCGTCACATCGCAGGAGAACGGAAGATAACCGCCGATATGGTGCGACAGCTGCTCGCCGTTGACAAACACCGCCGCCTCCTGATCGACCGCGCCGAAATGCAGCAGCGTTTTCGCCTTCAAAAAGCCCTCGGGCAGCGTGACATGCTTTCGATACCAGAGAAACTGCCGGGGCAGGAGCGTCCGGCCGACGCCGGAGAGCGGTGCTTCGGGCGAGAACGGTACGATGATCGTGCCGTCAAACGTCTCCGGCTGCACATCGGACTCGGTGATGGCGTACTCCCAGACGCCATTGAGATTCCAATAGCTGTCCCGCCGCAGCTGCGGGCGCGGATATTCGGGAAGAACGGCGTCCGGTTGGAGCTGCTCACCCCAGATGGTCTTTAACATAGCCTGTCTCCTTCTTTTTCAGCAGCAGCACGGGGATGATCACCGCGAGCAGCACGATGGCGGCGGCAAGGAAGATTGCCGGCGTCGGTACGCTTTTGACAACGCCGAGCTCCTCATACGTTCCGGCGCCGCCGCGAATGACCGCCGAGCCGATAAACGGACCGATCACCATGGGCAGCAGCACCGCAAAGATCATGCGGATGCCCTGAAAACCGCCGATCTGATCCTGCGGCGTGTAGTCGCGCACAACGGCCGAGAGCACCGCCGTAACGAGCATATAGCCCGACATCATGACCGCGCCCGCTGCAAACACAAACGCCATGGAGCGCGCAAAATACATCAGCACGAGCCCGGCAAACATGACGGCCAGCGCCGGCAGCACGCACCGCAGCTTGCCGATGCGGTCGATCCAGCGGCCGAATACGACCGACACGACCGAGGCGATGATGAGCACGCCGCCGAGCACGATCGCATAGTTTTCAAATTGCAGGTAGGTCTGCAGATAGATGATGAGATAGGGAAAGAACACCTGCACCGCTACGGAGAACAGCCCCAGCGCGGTGAGCGCCAGATACAGGACGGCGTTTTGGCGCACGACCGAAGGACGGAACCCATACAACAGGCTGGACAGATAGTCCTCCTCCCGGCGGACAATCGCTCCATCGCGAAGCAGGAACAGCGAGGCAATGCCCGTCACCAGCACAATGCCGCCGAAGATCAGGAAGAACGCGCGCCAATGGCCCTGTCGCGTCATGCCATCGAACAGGCCGAAGATGACGAGCATCGAAACGAGCGGCAGTACGGCGAGCACGGACTCCACGCGCCCGCGGTTGTCTGGGCCCGTCACATCCGTGATATGGGCATTGAAGGCCGCATCGTTGGCGGTTGAGCCGAAAAAGGTCATCACGCAGTCCATCACGACCACGAGCGCCGCGGCGACCGCCACAGCATTGGCGGCCGGGAACCATCTGGCGGCGTTTTCAACGGTAATGAATCCGAAGGACATGGTCGACAGTCCCCAAAGGATATACCCGCCGACGATCAGCGGCTTGCGCTTCCCCGCGCGGTCGGACAGCGCGCCCATCAGCAGCGTGGTCAGCGTAGCAACCACCGCGCTTGCCGCCACCATGAGAGCAATATGGTTTGGGTCGGTGGAGATCGTGTTGTACAGGTAGACATTGAAATACATGTTTTCAATCGTCCATGCAAACTGACCGGTCAGGCCGATCAGCAGAAACGATATCCATGTGCGGGCGCCAATGCTCTTCATAGCTTCCTTTCCCGCGGTCCTCAGACCACGAATGCCTTGTCGATCTCGACGACGGCGAAATAATTGCCGTCCAGTGCGCGGATGCGATCCTCAAACGCCTTGCGCACCGCTTCATCCGACAGGCGGCAGCGGTACGGCACCACGGCATCAAAGATCAGGTTCGTATGCGTTGGGCCGGTGACCATGCGGAAATCGTGAATGGTGATGGCCGGGTCGATCTCCGTTGCAAAGGCGCGCACGGTTTTGCACAGCGCAGTCAGCGTTTCATCGTCCGTTACGACCGGGTCCATATGGATCACGGCTTCACAGCCCATCCGCTCCCGCAGGCCATGCTCGATATTGTCGATCATATCGTGCAGCTCAAGAATATCGCCACTCGCCGGCACCTCCGCGTGCAGCGAGATCATCGTGCGGCCAGGGCCATAGTTGTGAACGACCAAATCGTGAATGCCGATGACCGACTCATGCGACATAACATACTGCTCAATCTGCTCCACCAGCTCCTTGGAAGGCGGCTCACCAAGCAGCGGGCCAATCGTCTCCTTTGCGGCGTTCAGGCCCGCATAGAGGATGAACAGCGCGACGAGCAGACCGCACCATCCGTCGATCATCAGGTTCGTCCAATGGCCGATCAGCATTGCCGCGAGCACGACGGTGGTCGCAACGCAGTCGCTGAGGCTGTCCATGGCCGTTGCGCGCATGGCCGCGGAATCGATCCGTTTGCCGATCCGCCGGTTGTAAAAGCACATGTACAGCTTGACCAGAATGGAAACGACCAGTATGGCCGCCGTCAGCCCGCTGAACGCGACCGGTTCGGGCGACACGATCTTTTCGATGGAGCTGGTCAGCAGTTCAAAGCCCATCAGCAAAATGGCGATTGCGACAATGAACCCGGAGATATACTCGATGCGGCCGTGGCCGAACGGATGCTCGGGATCCGGCTTTTGGCCGGCCATGCGGAAGCCGATCAGCGTGATGACCGAGGAACCGGCATCCGACAGGTTGTTGAACGCATCCGCCATGATGGCGATCGAGCCGGACAGGCTCCCCGCAAAGAGTTTGCCCAGAAAGAGCAGAATATTGAGCGCGATGCCCACCGCGCCGCAGAGAACGCCATATGCCCGGCGCACGACCTGCGAATCGGCCGCCTCCTCCGGCGTGCGTTTGCGTATGAACAGTTTTGCTAACAACGTGACCATAAATCCATCCCTCTACCGTTTTTCGTATCCATGATGATCGTCCATTGACAGGCGGCCGCCCACCGCAAGCGGCGAAAGCGGCCTGTCGTCCGCGTTCACCGGTACTGCACAGCATACGCTTCGCAATCCCAAAATACACCCGATCCATGAGACCGGCCCGGGCGCATCCACGCAGCCGGATGGCCGCCCCCCTTTGCGGCGTGGTCGCGGGCGGCCGGCTCCAATCGGGTCGGGTCCCCGCGCCGGAACGGAGCGCGCTCCTGACAATCGACGGCAATATTATAACATTGAACTGGAAAAACGCCAATAAGTGTTATATAATGAAGCAAATGATGCTCAGGAGGCTCGCAAAAAATGGAAAAGCTGCAATCATTCGTCGAGGATCCGATTCTTTGGCATGACCGCAAGCGCATTCTCGGCATGCCGATCAGCTTTACCCGCTACAGCGTGGATCAATCCCGCCTGTACTGCAAGGCCGGCCTGTTTACCACGACGACCGACGAGCTGATGCTCTACCGCATTCTCGATATCAAACTCACGCAGACATTGGGGCAGAAGATCTTTGGCGTCGGCACGATAACACTGTTCACCGCCGATCAGAGCAACCATCAGCAGGATTTGGTCAACATCAAAAAGCCGGACGCCGTGCGCAAGTTTCTGAGCAAGCTGATCGAGCACGAGCGGATGGAAAAGCACATCACCGGCCGGGAGATGTACGGCAGCGCCAGCATCGGCCAGAGCCACGACGGCTGCAGCGACGAACCCAATTTTGTGGACCTCGACGGCGACGGCATCCCGGGCTGAACCAACCGGCATACGGCATGGTCAAAACGCGGTTTTACAAGAGACTGTAAAACCGCGTTTTTTCTGTCCTTCTTCCCCTGCCGCGCTGAAAAGGCGACCCTATGACAGCTTTTTCTGCACGCGCCAGAGCTGCGATTCATCGAGCAGCGCCGACACATGCGTGCCATCTTCCTCATGCGACTCCGACTGTACGGCGCCGAGCGAATACAAAAGCTGCATGACATCGTACCGGTCATACGGCACCACGAGCTCAACGCGCACCTGCGCGCTGGAGAGGGCCTGCTCGATCCCGGCGAGCAGGGCGTCGATCCCCTCGCCGCTGATCGCGCTGATGGCAACGGCATTGCCGCGCAGCGCCGGCGGAGCGGGCAGCGCATCCACCTTGTTATAAACGTTGATGCGGGGCGTATCCGACGCGCCGAGACTCGCGATGACCTCCTCGACCACGCGCATCTGTACATCATAATACGGGCTGGTCGCATCGATGACATGAAGAATCAGCGATGCCTCCCGAACCTCCTCGAGCGTGGAGCGAAACGCACGCACCAGATCGTGCGGCAGCTTGTTGATAAAGCCGACCGTATCGGAGAGCAGACACTCGCCGCCGGACGGCAGCGGAATCTGCCGCACAACGGGGTCAAGCGTGGCAAACAGCTTGTCCTCCGCCAGAACGCTGCTCTCGGAGAGGCGGTTGAGCAGCGTGGACTTGCCGGCATTGGTATAGCCGACGAGCGCAATGGTCGGCACGGCATTTTTTGCGCGCCGCTCGCGCCGCAGACCCCGCTGCTTTTCAATCTCCTGCAATTCCTGCTCCAGTTCAAACACGCGGCGGCGGATGCGGCGGCGATCGATCTCCAGTTTCTTTTCGCCGGGGCCGCGCATGCCCACGCCGGAGGCGCCCTGCCGTGACAGCACCCGGCCCATGCCCAGCAGCCGCGGCAGGCGGTACTGGAGCTGCGCCAGCTCCACCTGCAGCTTGCCCTCGCGCGACTGCGCGCGCACGGCAAAGATATCGAGGATGAGCATTGTGCGGTCGATGATCGGCACGCCGAGCTTTTCCTCCAAATTCCGCATCTGGATGGCC
>JAQXRK010000030.1 GCA_029218485.1 bacterium
CATCCGTTCGAGTCGGATCGCCGCTACCATACAGGAGCAAGCCAAAGTGGCTTGCTCCGTTTTTTTAGTTAATCCCTTCCCCAAAAGACGCACAGAGGCGGCGCACAGGGAGCGGCTCGGATATGCGTGCGGAATTTGCCCATTCGATGCATGAGCGACCGCTCCGCCCTGCCGGGGGCGGTGTAGCGAGTTTGCCCGCGTGCCGCGCCGGCCGGGGCGCGCTGCCACTTATACCCGCGGGGGCGGTATAGCGAGTTTGCCCGCGTGCCGTGCCGGCCGGGGCGTGCTGCCTCTTATATACGCCGGGGGCGGGATCGCCTTTGCCCGCCCGCGTGCCGTGCCGGCCGGAGCGCGCTGCCTCTTATACCCGCGGGGGCGGTATAGCGAGTTTGCCCGCGTGCCGTGCCGGCCGGGGCGCGCTACAGCGCCTTTTTCGGGCAGGCCTTCACACACTCCATGCAGAGGATGCACTCCGTTCCGTTCGCGCGCCGGCGGGAGTTGTCCGTCACGTCCACATCCATGGGGCACACCTGCCGGCACTTGCCGCAGGAGACGCATTTCTCCCCGTCGCACCGGATGCGAAGGAGCGAGAAATAGCTCATGGGCTTCAAGAAGACCGTGACGGGGCAGATATATTTGCAGAAGGCGCGGTTGTCCCGGAACGCGTACGCAAGCGCGATGCCCACGCCGTAATACAGCAGATTGCCGGCCAGAAAGCTCCAGAACATGATCCGCTCCATATGCCTGGCATGGAACAGGAACAGGCACAAAACGAACGCGAGCGACGCCGCAAACACGAGGTAACGGATGAAGCCGAGCTTCCTTCGCGGCCGTTGGGGGATTTTGAAGGGCAGAAGATCGAGCACCATGGCGGTCCAGCAGGCATACCCGCACCAGCCGCGCCCGAAGAGCAGCGGCCCGAAGATCTTTGCGACGGCGTAATGGATCGTCGCCGCTTCAAACACGCCGGTGAACAGATAGTACCAGAACCCCTCGATCTGCATGTTCTCATTGCAGATGAGCCCGAGGTAGACCAGCATATAGGTGCCCACGAGAAACTGCACCACCCGGCGCGCATGCCGGCTCCCCCGGATGAACAGGAACAGGCCGAGCGCAACCGAGCAGCCGATATAGCTGAAATTCCACAGATAGAACGGGTTGTCCTTCGTGAGCCACAGCGCAACGGCAACCGCCTCAAACGCGGCAAACAGCAGGATGGGCATGCCGTACTTCTTCAACGGATTTCTGGTGTTCATATCGCTTGTTCGCCCTCCGGCGCCGGTTTGGGGTTATCCGAGGATGCGCTCGAGCTCGCGCAGATCGTCGATCTCATACGTGACGGGGATATTTCTGGTGTTGGCGCTGTGCGCCGGGTTGTACCAGCAGGTGTCGACGCCGGCGAGCTCACCGCCCCGCATATCGCTCGTCAGCGAATCGCCGATGAGCAGCACCCGGCTTTTGTCCGCGATGCCGGTTTTTGAAAACACGTGGTCAAAAAACGCGGGGTTGGGCTTTTCAAAGCCCACGTCCTCGGAGATGAACACCGCGTCAAAGATGCGGTCCAGCCCGGAGCGGCGCAGCTTTTTTGTCTGCGCGACCTTGGTTCCGTTCGTCACGGCGATGAGCGTATACCGGCCCTTTTGTGCGCGGAGCATCTCCTCCGCGTGGTCGACGAACACCAGATGGTCGCCCAGCGCCAGCTGATAGTCGCTGTTGAAGGGCGCCGCCAGCGCCGGATCGGCGCCGATCCTTTCAAAGAACGTGCGAAAGCGGCCGACGAGGATCTCGGGCTTGGTCATCTCGTTCCGCTCCAGCGCCTCCCAATACCGCACGTTGATCGCGGAATACTGGCGCAGCATGTCGTCGCTGCAGACGCCGAGCCCGTATTTTTGGAACAGCGCCCGGATGGCATGCGCCTCCGACGCGAGAAAGTCGAGTACGGTGCCGTCGATATCCCACAATAAGTACTGATACATAGTTCTCCACCACGCCTTTGTTGATGCTCCTATCATACCACAGAACACCCCGTTTCCGCAAAAAATCGAATGCTTTGCCGAAAAAGGGCATGCGCCCGTCTGCGAGGCAGGGACAGGCCGCTGCCGCTGTTTGCATGGCGCGGGGGTGGGGCAAACAGCGTGTGAACGTCTGCAAGGCGGGAACCGGCTGCTGTTGCCGTTTGCATGGCGCGGGGACGGGCGAACAGCATGTGAACGTCTGCGAGGCGGGGACAGGCCGCTGCCGCTGTTTGCACGGCGAAGGGACGGGGCGGAACAGCATGCGCCCGTCTGCGATGCGGGAATCGGCGCTGCCGCCGTTTGCACGGCGCGGGGGTGGGGGCGAACAGCATGCGCCCGTCTGCGATGCGGGAACCGGCTGCTGCCGCCGTTTGCACGGTGCGGGAACGGGGACGAACAGCATGCGCCCGTCTGCGATGCGGAGATAGGCCGCTGCGCCGTTTGTACGGTGCGGGGATGGGGCGTACGGCGGGATGTACCGAGCCCAATCTGCCGCGGGCATCCTGCGCCGGCCGGGCGGGCGCGCGGTTTTTGTGGAAATGCGCGGACAAATATGCGATAATAGATCCGGAAGCCGGATCGGGAAAGGGGTGATGG
>JAQXRK010000031.1 GCA_029218485.1 bacterium
TGCTGGAAGCGGACGTCAACTTCCTCGTGGTCAAGGATTTTATCAAAACGGTGACCGAGCGCGCCGTTGGTCAGGAGGTTCTTGAAAGCCTCACGCCCGGTCAGCAGGTCATCAAGGTGGTCAACGAGGAGCTCACCCGCCTGATGGGCAGCACGAATGCCAGGATCGACTTTGGCAGCACCAAGCCAGCCGTTTTTCTCATGGCGGGTTTGCAGGGGGCTGGTAAGACGACGATGTGCGGCAAGCTGGCGGGCTTGCTCAAAAAGCAGTACGGCAAAACCCCGATGCTGGTCGCCTGCGATATCTATCGCCCGGCGGCGATCCAGCAGCTCCAGATCGTCGGTGAAAAGGTCGGCGTGCCGGTGTTTGAACGGGGACAGAACGATCCGGTCGAGACGGCAAAGCTCGCGATCGCCAAAGCTCAGCATGATTTTTGCGATGTTGTGATCGTCGATACGGCCGGCCGCCTGCATATCGATTCCGATATGATGGACGAACTCAAGCGCATTCGCGATGCGGTCAATCCAAGCGAGGTTTTGCTCGTTGTGGACGCCATGACCGGTCAGGATGCGGTAAACGTGGCCAAAACGTTCAACGAGTCCATTGCGCTCACGGGCGTGGTGCTCACGAAGCTCGATGGCGATACCCGCGGTGGTGCGGCGCTCTCCGTGCGCGCTGTGACCGGAAAGCCGATCAAGTTTGCAGGTATCGGCGAAAAGCTGACCGATATCGAGACGTTCCACCCGGACCGCATGGCGTCGCGCATTCTGGGCATGGGCGATGTGCTCACGCTCATTGAGAAGGCGCAGACGGCGTTCGATGAAAAGAAGGCCGCCGCCCTGCAGACCAAGATGCGAACCGACAGCTTCACGCTGGATGATTTTCTTGAGCAGATGGATCAGCTCAAGAACATGGGTTCCATGCAGGATATTCTCGGTATGCTTCCGGGCGTCAATGCCGGCCAGCTCGGCAACCTGCAGGTGGACGAAAAGGCAATGGCGCACACGCGGGCGATCATCTGCTCGATGACCAAAGCGGAGCGGGCGAATCCGGACCTGCTCAATGCGAGCCGCCGCCGCCGCATCGCAAAGGGAAGCGGCACATCCGTACAGGAGGTCAACCGGCTGATGAACCAGTTTGCGGCTTCGCGCAAGCTCATGAAGCAGATGACGAGCGGCCGGTTCAAGAAGGGCCGCCGCGGCGGATTCCCATTTGGGTTTTAAGCAACGAATAACGGCTTTGCCGTTTTCGCAATACAACAAACACTGATACTTTCTGGAGGGAAAACACATGTTGAAGATCAGACTGCGCAGAATGGGCGCAAAGAAGGCTCCTTTTTACCGCATCATCGTGGCCGACTCCCGTGCGCCGCGCGATGGTACGTTCGTGGAGGAGATCGGCTACTACAACCCGCTGACCGACCCCGCCGAGCTGAAGGTTGACAATGAGCGCGCTGCGCATTGGCTGAAGAACGGCGCACAGCCGACCGATACCGTCCGTGCGTTGCTGAAGAAGAGCGGCGCAATCGGCTGAGGAACCATCGATGGACGAGCTGGTCAGGTTTATTGCAAAGAGCCTTGTGGATGATCCCGACGCGGTGCAGGTGGAAACCAAACAGGACGGCGAATACACCGTGATCGAGCTGCACGTAGCGCCCGGCGACATGGGCAAGGTCATCGGTAAAAAGGGACGGATTGCCAAAGCGATCCGCACGGTTGTCAAAGCGGCTTCCGTGAAGGATAACGGCAAGTATTCGGTGGAGATCGTTTGAACAGCAGAGAATATCTCCGCATTGGACAAATCGTGCGCGCGCACGGCGTTCATGGCGCTGTCAAGTTGATACCGACAACGGATGTCATAGAGCGGTTTCGCGGCCTCTCCGAAGCGTATTTGGAGGAGCGGGGCGAATACCGCCCTGTTGCATTGTCCGGCGTTCGGCTGCTGAATGATGCCGTCGTTCTGCAAATCTCCGGAGTGGAAACGTGCGATGCGGCCGAGCGGCTGCGCGGGAAATACCTGTGTGTGGATCGCGCGCATGCCGTTCAGCTTCCGCCCGATACCTACTTCATCGCCGATCTGATCGGGTGCGAAACATTCGATACGGAGGGCGCCTCGTTCGGCCGCATCACCGATGTGCTGCAGCCGGGGGCGAACGACGTCTATGAAATTGAGCATGGACGCCTGATGGTGCCTGCGCTCAAAAGAGTGCTGTCGGCCGTGGATATTGAGAACAGACGGATCGTCTTCGACGCCGGTGTGCTCCGGGAGGTAGGGCTGTTTGAGGATTGATATTTTAACCCTGTTTCCCGAAATGTTCGACGGCGTGCTCGGCGCGAGCATGCTTGGCCGCGCGGCCGCCGGCGGTCTGCTGGAGTTTTATACGCACGATATTCGCGCCTACACCGACAACAAACACAAAAAGGCCGACGACTACCCCTTTGGCGGCGGCGCGGGACTCGTGATGATGGCGCAGCCCATCTTCGATTGCATGGAGCACGTCATCGGGCTCGATCCGCGCCCAACCAAGCGCATTCTTCTGACGCCGCGGGGACGGCTGCTGACCCCGGCGCTCGCGCAGGAGCTTGCGCAGCAGGAGCGTCTGGTGCTCCTGTGCGGACATTATGAGGGCGTGGATGAGCGCGTGATGTCGGTCATCGACGAGGAAGTGTCCATCGGCGACTATGTGCTCACCGGCGGCGAACTGCCCGCCATGGTGCTCATCGACTGCGTGAGCCGGTTCATCCCCGGCGTGCTCGGCTGTGCGGAGAGCGCGGCGGATGAGTCGCATGCGGGCGATGGCTTTCTGGAGTATCCGCAGTATACGCGGCCGGCGGAGTTCCGCGGTATGACCGTGCCGGATGTGCTGCTTTCCGGACACCATGCCAACATCGTTGCCTGGAGGCACAGGCAATCGCTTTTAAAAACGCAGCAGAACCGGCCGGAACTGCTCGGCAGGCACGGCCGAAAAAACCGGTAAATGCATGACAGAATACGCTTGCGTTCGCCGGAAGCATATGATATAATCACGCTTGTGACAATAGGCGGTCCGCTGTTCCTGCATGGGCATGAACGTCTATCAGTATAGTGAAGGAGAACAATTTTCATGTCAGACATCATCAGAGAGCTGGAAAAAGAGCAGCTTCGTACGGACCTGCCGGAACTGCAGGTTGGCGACACTGTCCGTGTTTTCGTGAAGGTCGTCGAGGGCAATCGCGAGAGATTGCAGAACTTTGAGGGCCTCGTCATCAAGATTCAGGGTGGCGGCGTTCGCAAGTCGTTCACCGTTCGCCGCATTTCCTACGGCATCGGCGTTGAGAGAACGTTCCCGTACCACAGCCCGCGCATCGGCCGCATCGAGATCGTGCGCCACGGTGTTGTTCGCCGCGCGAAGCTCTTCTATCTGCGTGACCGCGCCGGCAAAGCGGCCAAGGTTCGCGAGCGCATTGTTGATAAAAAGAAATAATCGACGAATTCAAACCCAAAACCCCGGCCGCCTTGGCGCGGGGTTTTCGTTTATCTGTGGAGTGAAAGCGGGAGGAAGCACCGGTTTATGTTGATCCAATGGTACCCCGGCCATATGGCCAAAGCACGCCGCATGCTGCAGGAAAACCTGAAGCTGATCGATGTGGTTGTGGAGCTCATCGATGCTCGTGCGCCGGCAGCGACGCGCAACCCGGATTTTGATGTGCTGTTTCGGGAGAAAACGCGCGTTGTGCTGCTGAACAAGAGCGATCTGGCCGATCCTGAGAGCAGCCGTGCATGGCTTCAGTGGTTCAGAGAGCAGGGCGTGTTGGCGGAGTCCATCGTTTCGACCGGCAACAGCGGCAAGAAACAGGCGATTGCGCTCATCGAGCGGGCAGCGGCGCCGCGCGTGGAACGGATGCGGGAGAGTGGCGTAAACAAGGTTGTCCGCGAGATTATCGTAGGTATACCCAACGTTGGAAAATCCACCTTCATCAACCGGATTGCGGGGCAGGTTCGCGCGCAGGTCGGGGACAAGCCCGGTGTGACGAAGGGAAAGCAGTGGGTGAAGATTACCCCGCATCTGGAACTGATGGATACGCCGGGCCTTCTCTGGCCAAAGCTCGAAGTGGAGCGCTATGCGCGGCATCTTGCATTCCTTGGCTCCATCAAGGACGATGTGATGGATGTGGAGCAGCTGGCGGGGGAGTTGCTGCTTGAGCTGATGCAGCGGCGGCCGGAGGCCGTCACCGCCCGCTATGCAAAGACGGTGCCGGGCATGGACGCGGCGGCGCTTCTCGATGCGGTATGCGAGAGCCGGGGGTTCATCCTGTCGGGCGGGGTACGGGATACGGAGCGCGCCGTGCGCATCGTGCTAGACGAGTACCGCGCCGGCAAGCTGGCGCGCGTGACGCTGGAATTGCCCGATGAGGAGGCCGCGGATGCCGAGAATACCTGAACAGGAACGACTTGCGCAAATCTCGGCGATTGACAGCACGTTTTGGCGGCAGCCGGGCTGCGTGCTTGCGGGAATGGATGAGGTTGGCCGCGGGCCGCTGGCCGGCCCGGTGGTGGTCGGCTGTGCGGTTATGCCGCCGGAACCGCTTGTGCCCTATGTGAACGACTCGAAGAAACTGAGTGAAAAGCGCCGGGAGTCGGTCTTTGCCGCGCTGCAGGAGCACTGTGTGGCATGGTCGACGACGTGGATCGATGCGGCAACAATCGACGAAATCAATATATTGGAGGCGACCAGGCGCGGCTTTGCCGAGGCATTCGCCTCGATTGGCACGCCGGTGACGGATGTCCTGATCGATGCGCTCACCGGCCTCGATATCCCGGCAAAACAGCATTCGCTGATCCATGGCGACGCACAGTCGTATTCGATTGCCGCTGCATCGATACTTGCCAAGGTGTCGCGCGACCGGTATATGATCGAGATGGATGCGGTGTATCCGCAGTATGGTTTTTGCCGCAACAAGGGCTACGGCACGGCGGAACATATCGCCGCAATCCGGCAATACGGGCCTTGCCCGCTGCACCGACTGACATTCATTCAAAAGTTCTTATGAAGACGGCGGATGTTGGGAAAAAGGGGGAGCAGTTGGCGCTCCGTTATCTGAAACGGC
>JAQXRK010000032.1 GCA_029218485.1 bacterium
ACGTTCTTCCTTTCGTTTTCATTGTTGCAAAATCCATCCGTTCCGGCCGTCTCCATCGCCTCTGCAACGCTCTCGCGGAGCCAGAGCAGCACCTCGGGCGCGTCGAGCGGCACATCGCCGCCGAGCACCTCGCGCATCTGCTGCGTATCGAGACGGAACGGCTCCGCCATCCCGGTCAGGTCCAGCGTCAGGGAAACATCGATCTCCGGGTTGCCCTGCACGAGCGTCACCATCGTCGCGGGCAGATCGCCCAGCGGCACGCAGTCGATATGGCCGGTATCGAACTCGGCCCTCACGCGCGTACCGTGCGCGCACCCGGCCGCAAACGCTTCCGCGCATGCCGCTTCGCTCGGCCGGTCCGTGCGCGAGGTGATGGTCAGCGTTCCGCCCGTCTGCTCCGCCGCCAGCTTGAGCAGCGGCAGGCCAAGCCCGACCGGCCGGGTCGTCCGCGTGGTGGCAAACGGATCGGTCACGCGGCGAAGCAGCGCCTCGTCCATGCCGCAGCCGTCGTCGGTGATCGTCAATGTCCGCCGCGAACCGGCGTCCGCGACCGAAATCTCGATGTGCGCCGCGCCGGCGCGAACCGAGTTTTCGGCGATATCAAGAATGTTGAGCGCCAGTTCCTTCATCGGCCCCCTCCGTCGAGCAGTCGAATGAGCGCGTTCCGCACCCGCTGCGCGTCCCCGCCGTCCAGCGGCAGGCTGCAGGGCGCGTCCGCAATGTTCCAGAGGTGGTGCGCGTCGCTCGCGCTTATCACGCGGCGGCGGTACCGCTTTATGAGCGCGTCCGCCCGGTCCGGGTCCGCGACCTCGAGCGTTTCAAACGCCGGTTCCTCCGGGATCGCGCCGAGAATGGCGAGGATGCCGTTGGACTCGCGGTCGATGTGCGCCGGATAGGCCGCGCCGCCATGGGTGCGCGCGAGCCGGACCGCCTGCTCGAGCGGCAGCGCAGTGGCGAGGATCAAGAGCTCCGCCTCCTCGCCGGCGACCGCATCCTGCGCATCCATCAAAATCTGATTGCCGAAGATCTCCGGCCGGTTGTTCCGCCGCATCCGGTACGGCCGCACCGCCGCATCGAACGCCATGGCCGTTTCGAGCGTCGGGAACAGGCACACCAGATGGATCTCCTCGGCCGTGGTCAGCTCCATTCCCGCGACCGGCACGATGCCGTGCGCCTCGCAGGCGCTGAAGAACGCCGGGCAGTTGCCGCAGCTGTTGTGGTCGGTGAGCGCGGCAACATCCAGCCCCTCGAGCATCGCCATGCCGGCGATGTTGGCGGGCGTCATGTCGTCGTCCGCACAGGGCGACAGACAGGAATGGATGTGCAGCTCGGCCCTGAGCATGCTCACAGCAGCAGGCCGGCAAGCTCTGCCGCCAAAGAGAAGGCCGTCTCCCCGCTGCCGAGCAGGTTGACGCCGCGCGCCATGGCCAGCTCCGCCACGCCCTCGTCGGGCGCAACGCCCTCGCACAGCAGGATGGCCGCGCAGTCGGCCAGCGTCGCCACCGCAACGATATTGCGGTTGGACATGATCGTCAGCCACGCCGCATCCGCCGGCGCACGCCCCATGACCCAGCTGAGCAGGTCGCCGGCATACCCGCCGCGCACCTCGCGCCCGGGATCGGGCAGCGCAAACGCCGTCAGATCGAGCCGCTCCATGATCTGTTGCACCGTCATGACCGTTCCCTCTCCTCCTGCTGCATCCGCTGTACGCGCTCGCGCATGCGCACGATGCACTCCTCCGGCCGGCACTCGCCGCGCACGACGTCCTCCGCAAACGCGCGGCAGGTCGGCGCGCCGCAGAACCCGCAGTCGAGCTCCGGCAGGGTCGCATAAATCTCCTCAATGCGGGACATCTTCTCCAGTGCGCGCTCCATGTCCGCATCGAGCGTGGAGGCCGGGCGGTACTGGATCAGGCTGTCGTACAAAAAACCATCCGGCACGAACGACGCATCCCCATAGGGCGGGATGCGGTTCTCCGATACCGGCAGATAGCGCCTAAGCGCCTGCAGGCGCACGCGGGCGATATATGGGTTTTCCACCGTCGCCACCCCGCCGACGCAGCCGCCGTCGCATGCGTTCAGCTCGATGAAATCCAGCATCGGGAAGCTGCCCGTCTCGATCTGGTCGAGCACGCGGATCACGTTTTCAATGCCGTCCGCGGCCAGATAGCGGTCGCTGTACAGCGCGCCGCCCTCGCCGCCGGTGCTGGCCCAGCTGATGCCGGTGCGGCCCGTATGGCTCGTGGCCTCCGGCGTCACGTTCCGGCGCATGACCGGCAAAAGCCGGAAATACATGTCGCTCATGGACACGACATAGTCCACGCTGTCGTTCGGGGTGGACCAGTTCTTCACAAAGCTCGCCTTGGCCGGGCAGGGCGAGATGAACACGGTGCAGATCTCATCCGCGCGCAGCTCAGGATGCTTGCGCAGCGCCTCCGCCTTGGCCAGCCGGCCCGCGATCTCGATCGGCGGCAGGATCGGCATGATGTGGTCGCACAGGTATGGAAAGCGCAGGCTGATGAGCCGCACAATGGTCGGGCAGGCCGAGTTGATGACGGGCCGCGGAATATCCATGCGGCGCATATAGTTGCGCGTATACTCGGTCACCAGCTCCGCCGCCTGCGCCACCTCGAACACCTGGTCAAAGCCGATGTCGAGCAGGCCCTGCAGTACATAGTCCACATCGTCGAGATGGTCAAACTGACCGTACAGCGACGGCGCGGGCAGGGCGATGCGCCATTTCTTCTTCTCGGGAATATCCTCCATCCGGTCGAAATTCGCCTTTTTTGCCTTGTGCGGGCAGATACGGATGCACTCGCCGCAATCGATACACAGTTTGGAATCGATGACGGCGTGACCATCACGAATGCGTATCGCCTGCGTCGGGCACCGCTTCAAACAGTTGGTGCAACCCTTGCATCGGTCGATATCCAGCGAAACCGAATGCTTATACTCCATTCCGAGCTCCTTATTTGACCAGAACGGTCATCCGAATCGTCGTTCCGACGCCCACCGTGGACTCGATCTCCATCTCATCCGTATACCGTTTCATGTTCGGCAGGCCCATGCCCGCGCCGAAGCCCAGCATGTGGACGGTGTCCGGCGCCGTGGAATACCCCTCCTGCATGGCCAGCGCGATATCCGCGATGCCGGGGCCGTGGTCGGTGAGCACGATCTCAATGCGGTCGCGGTAAACGGTCACGTCCGCCTGCCCGCCGCGCGCATGGATGACCATGTTGATCTCTCCCTCATACATGGCGATCGAAACGCAGCGGATCACCTCGGGCGAAAAGCCGAGCTGGCGCAGCTTGCGCTTGACCTCCACCGACGCCTCGCCGGCAGAGGTGAAGTTATCGCCATCCACGTCAAAGTGGAACCGTAAAGCGCCGCCCATCGCTCTACTCCCCGCAGCGGCCGAGGCCGTTCAGATACAGGCGTCCGCAGGCCTCGTACATGCGCAGCGCCGTCGTCATCACCGTGATGCCGCTCTCCTCCGCAAAGGGCAGCACCTCCGGCAGCGGGCGCTTGTTGCGCACGAACACAACACAATGAATATCCATCATCACCGCCGTGCGGATGACCTGCGGGTTCACAAGCCCCGTCAGCAGCACGGCCTGGTCCTTTACATATGCAAGCACATCGCTCATCATATCGCTACCGCAGGCGGACACGACCTCCTCATCGAGGCGCGTCTTTCCCGTCAGCACTTCGGCGTTCAACAGGGTTGCGATCTCCCCCAGCTTCATGCGCTTTGTCCTTCCTTCCGGATTGATCCGGCTCAATCGGTTATGAACGGTATTTGTCGAGGATGCCCGGAATATCCGCGGGCGTCAGCCGGCCGTATACCTCTTCGCCCACGGTCATGACCGGCGCGAGGCCGCAGCAGCCGAGGCAGCGCGTGGCTTCGAGCGTAAACTGGCCGTCCGGCGTGGTGCCGCCGGCCTTGATGCCGAGCTGTTTCTCCAGCTCATCCAGAATCGCCTGCGCGCCCTTGACATAGCAGGCCGTGCCGAGGCAGACCGCCACGCGGTGCTTGCCCGTGGGGTTGAGCGAAAACTGGGCGTAGAACGTGACAACCGCGTAGACCTCCTCCAACGACAGGCCGAGGCCCTCGGCGATCATGATCTGCACCTCGGCGGGCAGATAGCCATAGATCTCCTGTGCCTTCTGCAGCACCGGCATGAGCGCGCCCGGCACGTCCCGGTATTCGGCGATGGTCTCCTTCAGCTTAGCTTCCTGCTCCCGTGTGCCGCGAAACGGTACAACCGTTTTCTGTTTGGCCATACATTACCTCCTAAGACGATGTCTGTTCTATCGATATTGCAAAAATCTGAATCGTTGAGCGAGCCGGCCGGCGCCGCACTCCTGAAAACCGCGTATCGGCAGATATTAGTATATTACCATATGAAAAACCTTTTTTCAACCACGGCAACCCATTTTTCGTTCCGTAATTATCGATTTTTTGCAATCGATAATCAGAGAGCGTTTCCGGAGCTGTATTGCCTTTTACCGGGCTGTGAGCTATAATACAGGAAACTTCTGTCTACGGAGGGCGCCTATCATGTTGATTCTCGTGACCGGCGGCGCCGGATACATCGGTTCCCATACCGTGCTCTCTCTTCTCGAAGCGGGTTATGATGTTCTGATCGCGGACAGCTTCATCAACAGCAAGCCGCAGGTGATCGACCGGCTTCGCTCCCTTGCGGCGAGGCCGTTCCGGTTTGTGCGCTGCGATCTGTGCGACGCGGATGCGGCGGAGCGCCTGTTTGCCGCGCAGCCGGTCGACGCGGTCATCCACTTTGCCGGGCTCAAGGCCGTCGGCGAGTCGGTCGCCGAGCCGCTTCGCTACTATGACAACAACCTCCGCTCCACGCTCAACCTGCTCACGGCCATGCAGCGCCATGGCGTGAAGCGGTTTGTTTTCAGCTCGAGCGCGACCGTCTACGGCGACCCGGCGCGCGTGCCCATCCGGGAGGACGCGCCGCTGTCGGCCACGAATCCCTACGGCCGGACCAAGCTGATGATCGAGCAGATCCTGAAGGATGCGGCGCGCGCCGACGAAACGCTCTCGGTGTCGCTGCTGCGCTATTTCAACCCGATCGGCGCGCATGAGAGCGGCCGCATCGGCGAGGACCCCAACGGCATTCCGAACAATCTGCTGCCGTATATCGCGCAGGTGGCCACGGGCAGGCTTCCGTATCTGCGCGTGTTCGGCGACGACTATCCCACGCACGACGGCACCGGCGTGCGCGACTATATCCACGTTATGGATCTGGCCGAGGGGCACGTTGCGGCGCTCCGCGAGCTGGAGAAAAACGGCCCGGGCCTGCGCGCGGTCAATCTCGGCACGGGCGTGGGCTATTCGGTGCTCGATGTACTGCACGCGTTTGAGGCGGCGTGCGGAAAAACGCTCCCGTACCGGGTCGAGGCGCGCCGCAGCGGCGACATCGCGGCCTGCTACGCGGATCCGTCCTATGCCAGGGCGCTGCTCGGCTGGGAGGCCAGGCGGGACCTTGCCCGCATGTGCGCG
>JAQXRK010000033.1 GCA_029218485.1 bacterium
TACAGCGCCGCCGTGTCGGCGCGGCGGCCGGTGAGCGTCACGCGGCCGGTCAGCCCGAGCGTGCGCACGGCAGCTTCAATCTCCGGCCGGAGCGATCCATCGCCGACGAGCAGCAGGTGCGCGTCCGGCCGGTCGGCGGCAAGGCGGCAAAACACGCGCAGCAGGAAGGCGTGGTTCTTCTCCCGCTCCATGTGGCCGACGTGGCCCACGACAAAGCGATCGCTCAGCCCGAGCGCGCCGCGCATGCCGCTCCGCACCGCCGGCGAAAAGCGAAACGCTTCCGGCTCGACGCCGTTGGGCAGCCACACGACGTTTTCCATGCCGGGAAACAGCCATGCCCCGGCCGCGTCCGAGCAGACGACGCCCACGGTCATCTCCCGGCACAGCCGCCCCTTGAGCAGCCGGTGCGCGAGGCGGTACTTGCAGCTGCTGCTGTGGCAGTGCGCGATGCGCACCGGCACGCCCGCCCGCTTGGCGGCATGGATATCGAAGAACATCGTGCCGCTGTTGCCGTGGACGTGCACCGCATCGTACCCCCCGGAGCGGATCAGGCCGGTGAGATAGCGCGTGTAGCCGAGCGGGTTCTTGAGCCGGCTGACCGGCGGAACGAACATCTGCCCGCCGAGCGCGGCGATGCGCGCCGGGATGAACGGCTCCACCGGCCCGGCGAGCACAAAATCGTACTGCACGGCGCCGCCCGTGCGCGCGGCATACCGGAAGATTACGCTGGTGATGCCGGTATAGCCGGTGTTTGCGGTGTTCACGATCAGAACGCGCATGGCTTCACCTCAAATGCTCCGCAAGATACGCCTCGATGACCGGCACAACGTTTCTCGGCCGGTCGTAGCGCTTTTGAATCGGGTCGCTGTAGGCAAGGCGGATCGCCGGCTCCAGATCGTCCATGTCCAGCACCTGACGAAGGTAGCCCATGGAGGCCAGCGCGGCGGAAACCTGCAGCTGGTGGTCGTCGATGTGCTCGCCGAACGCCTTGCGCCGCGGCACGGAGAGCACCTGCTTGCCGCGCTTGAGCGCGCCGATGAGCGCGCCCGTGCCCGCGTGCGAGATCACGAGGCTCGCCTCGCCCTGATGGCGGTAAAAATCCTCCGTGTCCAGATAGCGCACGGATTCGTAGTGCTTCGGCACATATGTCGACTGGCCGATCTGCGCGAACAGCGGCTCCGGCAGGCGGTTCGCCCCGGCCAGCGCGTCGAGCGCGATCAGCAGGCGGTCAAACGGATATTCGCGGGAACCGACGGTGACAAAGATCAATAGATACTCCCTCCAAACACGCCGTTCGGGTACACGCCGGCAAGCGTCTCCCACTGATAGATGAACAGATCCGCATACCGGTACATGAACCGCCCGGCGCGGGAGCCGTCCGTCACGCGCGCAAAGGTTTCGATGTAGATGAACGGTCTGCGGCACAGCTTTGCGAGCAGCAGAAACGGCAGCGCCACGAGCGACCCGGTTGTGATGACCGCGGCGGGACGTTCCTTTATAAATATACGGATGGCGATCAGGCCGTTCCACAGCATGCGGAGCGGCACGAGCGGATCGTTCGTACCGGTCTGCCGGAGCAGATAGTCGGCGCTGCCGCTGTAGCCCGTCCGCTCCGTGACAAAGCACAGGTCGTAGCGCTCGCAGAGCGGCTCGAGCATGCGGAGCTGCTCGTAGTGCCCGCCCGACGAGGAGACGAGGCAGAGCCGGCGGCGCTTTTCCCGATGGGCCATGCAGGTTCCTCCCACAGTAAAATGGATGGCATCAGTATACCACAGCGCGCCGGGACTTGCAAAACGCGCGCCCCGGGGGCGCTCCCTGGCCGCGCGGAGGGGCAAAACACCCCCTTTTTTATAGACGCAAAAACCGGGCGAACGGCTGCACAGATTCTCATTGCTTTTTACGCCATGTGGTGCTATAATCCGACCTTGTGTAATACGCGGCCCTGCCGCGCGGGCGACGGAGCCGCGGCAGGCCGGGAAAAGAAGATGATTGGTTTATGAAAGAGCTGTTGTCCATTGCGTTTGCGCTGTTTGCGGGCCTGATGATGACCCGCCTGATCAAGCGCTTCCGCCTGCCGGATGTGACCGCCTATCTCGTGGCGGGTCTGCTGATCGGCCCGTGCTTCCTCGGCCGGCTCGGCCTGCCGGGCGTTGGGTTTTCGAGCTATGAGGAGCTGTATGCGCTCGGCGCCGTCTCGGATATCGCGCTGGGCTTTATCGCGTTTTCCATCGGCAATGAGTTTCGCCTGGACGACCTGAAGCACACCGGCAAAAAGGCGATCATCATCGGCGTGGCGCAGGCGCTCGTGGCCGCGCTGCTGGTCGATCTCGCGCTCATCGGGTTCCATCTGCTCCGGCCGGACGTGCTGAGCATGCCCGCCGCGGTCACGCTCGGCGCCATCGCCACCGCCACGGCGCCGGCCGCCACGCTGATGGTGGTGCGCCAGTACAAGGCCAAGGGCGAGCTGACCGGGCTGCTGCTGCCGATCGTCGCGCTGGACGACGCGGTGGGTCTGGTCGTGTTCGCGGTGTCGTTCGGCGTTGCGCGCGCCATGCAGAGCGGGGCGATGGACCTCGTGTCCGTGCTCGTCAATCCGTTCATCGAGATCGTGGCGTCGCTGGGGCTGGGCGCGCTGGCCGGGTTTGCGCTCACAAAGCTCGAAACGCTGTTCCATTCCAACACCAACCGCCTCGCGATGACCATTGCGTTCGTGTTCCTGACGGTGGCGCTCTCCATGCTGGAGATCCCGATCGGGCCGGTGACGGTCGGCTTTTCCTCGCTGCTGGTGTGCATGATGCTCGGCACGGTGTTCTGCAACCTCTGCCCGCTCTCCGATGAGCTGATGGGCAAGGCCGACCGCTGGACGGCGCCGCTGCTCGTGCTCTTCTTCGTGATCAGCGGCGCGGAGCTGGAGCTGGAGGTGTTCGGCCAGCTCGCGGTCGTGCTCGTGGGCGTGGTGTACATCCTGTTCCGCTCGGCCGGAAAATACCTCGGCGCGCGCGCTTCCGCCAAGTTGGCCGGGTGCAGCAGGAAGGTTGTGGATTATCTGGGCGTGACGCTCCTGCCGCAGGCGGGCGTGGCGCTCGGCATGTGCGTGGCCGCGCAGCAGCTCGGCGGGCAGGACGCCGCGATCGTGCGGAACATCGTGCTGTTCTCGGTGCTGATCTATGAGCTGTTCGGGCCGCTTGCGACCAAGTGGGCGCTCACAAGGGCGGGCGACATCAAGCCCATGCCGGCCGAGGTGGCCAACCGCCGCGCGAACAAGCTGGCCGCAGCCGGAAAGAAATAAGCGAAAACGAAACGTGCCGGTCCGGGAGATTTCCCGGGCCGGTTTTGCTGTCTGCGCGGGCGGAGCCGGTCCTATCCCGCGGTTGCAATATGCGGGCGCAGCTGGTAAGATGGAAAAAGAGAACCAGCCACAAAAAATACAGCAATCTTTATCAACAGCATATCCCGTCGGAGTGTTGACCGTGTGGAGGGAACGCGATGGAAATATGGTTTCTGACGATCCTGTGCGACGCCATCTGCGTTGCGCGCTGCTATCAGCTGACGCGCGAGCTGCAGCAATGGAGCGGCCGGTCCTGGCGGCTGCCGAGCGACAACCGCCTTAAGGTGGTACAGCTCGTCCTCTGGCCGTTCGGCTGGGCGGTGACGACCCTGCTGCTGTACTGGCTGTATTATCTTTTGTACCGGCACCAGTTGGAGCGCACATACGGTACGATCCTGTACTTTAACAAGCTAAATATAATGGTTTTTTATATATTCTTCGCGGCGTTTTCGCTGTACGGGTTGCTGGAACACATTGTGATCAAGCGTGCGATGGGGGAGCATGCGCTGGATTTCCTGTTTTACGAATACGACCTCATACCCGATTGCCCGGAGCGGCGGGCGCGCGACTCCACGCCCTATTGACAGAAGATGTTCGGCATGCGCGCAGCGCACATTTGCTGTTTGTTTTTTAGTATTGTATTCGGTGTGGTCAATACGATCTTTGTTCCGATGGAGATGCAGCATGTCTTTCTTGTAACAGAGGACGCGATCCATGCCCGCGGCGTGTACATCGATGAAGTTCGTGAAAAGCACGAAAGGCTCGCAGACCTGACGCACATCTACTTTTATGAAGAAGACGAATACTACGAACTGCTGTTCCACGAAAACGGAGTGGAACGTTTATGGCGCATGTTCAATGAAGACATGGCGCATGCGGTCAGCGAACAAACGGGTCTGCCCATCGAACGTATCGGGCCGTGACGGCATTCCTTTTAGATCGGTATGCGGCACAAGAGCGGCATGCGGGAGCAAAGCGCTTGAGGAAGCCGGCGCGATGTGGATGTGCCGGCGGCGGTACAAAACCAGCGAGGCAGGCCGAAAATTTACAGAGGTCTGTATCGGCAGAAGGTAAGGCACAGGATGATGCAGTGAGGGGGAAAGCATATGAATCTAAAAGAATTTTCCGGGTACTGTTTTGACGAGATCGGCGCGCGGAAGGGGTATACGCGCTATCGCAACAGCTGGTATAAGCTGGAAAATGAGATTCTGCTCGGGTTTGGCATGAGAAAGATGCGGGGGCCTGTTTTCGATATC
>JAQXRK010000034.1 GCA_029218485.1 bacterium
GGGCGCTCCTGCAGCTTTGCGCCGGCCACATCCGTATGCAGCAGCTGCTCCAGACTCTGCTGCAGCGTGGAAACGAAAAACGGTTTCGGCAGAATTGCATACAGGCCGCCCTCTCCGGCTATACACGAGGGTTCGTTCCGATCGCAATCGGTCAACAGCAGGATTGGGATGTCCGGTCCCACCACATGCCGGATGAGCGAAGCGGCTCCCGTGTCCGCCGCGCCGCACGTTTCCGTATCCAGCAGCACCACATGAAAGTCCTGTTGACAGGCATGCGCATACACCGCGGTATCCACCGCCTGCGCTCCGTCGGTCACATAGGTTACCTCAACGCCAACATCGCTCATCGCGCTCTGCATCTGCCGGCAGAGGGCCTCGCTGCCGCTCACCGCCAGCAGGCGGGTGATGCCGTGCGCCTGCCAGAAGCGGGCGTCGCGGGCTTCATCCGCTATGGCGAGGGGCAGCTGCACATAAAACGTGGTTCCCCTGCCGTGTACGCTTTCTACGGAGATGGTGCCGTCCATCATGCTCACGAGGCTCTTTGCAATGGCCATGCCAAGCCCGGTGCCCTGCGGCTGGCTGGCGGCAGCGTTCGATTCCCGCGCAAACACATCGAACACATGCTCCGCAAAATCGGCGGTCATGCCGATGCCATTGTCGCTGACAGCGAATTCCAGACGGGCGGTTTCCCCCGTGCAGGGCTCCAGCCGCCGCACGGAGAGCGCGATCGAGCCGTTCGACGGCGTATACCTGACGGCGTTGGTGAGCAGGTTCAGAAGGACCTGACTGATCCGCTGCTTGTCCCCCCGCAGCTGTTCCGGCACATCGTCGGATATGCGCACGGACAGCCGGTGCCCCTTGGCGCTGAGCTGCGGCTGCATGATGTCCATGACGCGCCGAATCAGCTCCGGAAGGATGAACACGCCAACGTTCAGGCTGGTCTTGCCGCTTTCGATCTTGGACATGTCGAGCACATCGCTGATCAGGCTGAGCAGATGCTGCCCGGAAGAGGCGATCTTGTTGGTATACTCCCGCACCTTGTCCGGCTTGCCGGCATCGCGCGCCAGCAGGATGGACAGGCCGGTGATCGCATTAATCGGCGTACGGATGTCATGGCTCATGTTGGAGAGGAACGCGCTCTTGGCGCGGCTGGCGGTACGGGAGTCCTCCAGCGCCTGCCGGAGGCTCTGCGTCATCTGCTTCTCCTTCGTGCGGTCGGACAGCTCGAAAACAAATTTCTCCGATTCCTGAATGGATGTATGATAGATATGGATGTGGAACCAGCGGTGGCTGCGCGTTTTGCGGTGCACATACTCCCGATCCATCTCCTTGCATTCCCCCATGGGAATCGCGGATAGAAATGCATAAAGATGGTCGGGGCTCTCCACGCCGAACGATTCAAAGACCCGGATATCCCGCTTGGCCTCCTCCGGGGAAATGCCCGCCAGCGGCTCAATGTTCGGACTGATGTATTCAATCTGCAGCCCCTCGGGGTCGAGCATGATAAAGATATCATTGACATTGCTGGAGAGGATGCTGAACAACTGCTCGCGATACTGGATTTCCCGGTCCTTCCTGTGCAGGCTTTCGCGGTGGCGCGCGATCAAAAGAAGGATCGTGCTCGCAAGGATGAGCCCCGCCAACGTCACCACAACCGCCATGGTGAACCGCTGGAGGCGGTTCATGCTCGCGTTGACCACGCGCTGCGGCACCAGCCCGAGCACCATCCACCCCTCCGTGCCAACCGGCTGATAATTGAGATAATATTCTCCGCTTTCCATCCGGCAGGCGATCGTGCCGCTCTCCTCGCGGGCAAAGGCCGCCTTCAGGGCATCGATCTCCCGCTCGCTCATGGCGGAGTGGGTCCTGAGCCAGTGAAAAAAGTTATAGGGCTGCTCGCTGTCGGGCGTGTTATGGATCAGAACGCGGCCGTCGGAATAGACCACATAGCTGCTGGACTGGCCGTTGAAAGAATCGGTATCCAGAGTGGAAAGCATGTCGCTGTTGTTGAAGCTCATGGCGAGCGCAACATACGGGAACCCATCGTAAACGTTTGGCTCCGCGGACACGGCAAACACGGTCAGGTTGGCGCTGCCGGGCAGGGTGGCGTCCACCACCACGCTCTCACCATGCAGGATCAGATCGGAGAGCTGATCCTGAAAATCGATATAGCCGGTTTCACCGTCCGGCGTCTTGTAATTGCCGTCTCTGGAAATAAAGAAGCATTCCGTGAATCCCCATGTTGCTTTTTCCGCCCGGAGATAGGCGCGGATCTGCTCCGTGTCCCCCTCATTCATCCTGTCTTCCAGATAGGGGCGCCAGCTGTGCATAATATTGAAATTGGTCTGGATCAGATTGGAAAAATCCTTGTTGACCTGGGTATAGATCTCGCTCAGATGGCTGGTGCTCTCCTCCTGTATCATCTGGGACACGAAGTGCAGGTACGGCAATCCCACCCCGACGACCGCCAGCAGGCAGCCCAGAACGATCATAAGCGCAACAAGCCGGCCTTTCACAGGCTCGGCTTTCCTTCGTTTGCCTATTGCCGGCGATGCCGCGCCGGAGGCTTGCTGATTGGGCCGCACTGCCGGTCACTCCAG
>JAQXRK010000035.1 GCA_029218485.1 bacterium
GGCCAGCGCTTCATCGATGATGCTCTCCATATAGGCGTTGTCCATGCCGTATTCCTCCGGGATCGGGTTGCCGATCAGCACGCCGCCCGACAGGCCCAGCGCCCATTTTGCGTGGATGATCGATGCAATCTCCTCCTCATCCCGCGCCGCGTAGTCGACGGGGAACCCGCTTCTTCTGCAATAGAACGCGGGAAAATCGGCCGTACCGTTGCCGATGACCGGCACGCCCATTGTTTCCAGATATTCGAGCGTGCGCCCGATATCGAGAATCTGCTTGGCACCGGCGCAGACGACGGCAACCGGCGTGTGCGCAAGCTCCTGCAGATCGGCGGATACGTCCATCGTGACCTCGCCGTGGCGGTGAACGCCGCCGATGCCGCCCGTTGCGAATACGCGAACGCCGGCCATGGCGCTGCAGATCATGGTGGTGGCAACGGTGGTCGCGCCGTTGCGGCCGGTGGCGATATAGGTCGCCATATCGCGGCGGCTGACCTTCCCGACGTCCTTGGCCTGGCAGAGCAGCTCCAATTCATCCTCGGTCAAACCGGCCTTCACACGCCCGCCGATGATGGCCATCGTTGCGGGCACGGCGCCCTCGGACCGGATGATGGCATCGGCTTTTTTTGCAAATGCAAGATTTTCCGGATAGGGCATTCCGTGGCTGAGAATCGTGCTCTCCAATGCTACGACCGGCCGGTTTTCCAGCACGGCCTGCCGCACCTCCGGCAGAATATCCAGATAGCGTTCCACAGACATACAGGCTGCCTCCTTGTTCAAAAACGGATGTATTCAGTATACCCCAGTTCGGTTCGCTTTTCAAGCTGAGCAGCGGCCGTAGCCACGCAACCGCACTTCGCAGCACCGCCCTGTCCAAGGGAAAGGGGTGCGCGCAGCGCCGCCCATCCGTGCGCAGGGAGGCGGAAGGCGCGGAACGGACGCAGACGGTCAGACCCGGATACAAGAGCGCCGGTTCCGGTGGGCTCACGGCGGCTTTGGCATACAGGCGGAGGGAGCCCTACCGCGCCTGCTGCAGAATCGCCGCAATCTCCTCGGCCTTCAGCAACTTGCCGGAGGATACGACCTTTCCGTCCACGACGAGCGCGGGCGTTGCCATCACGCCGTAGGAGGCGATCTGCGCAAAGTCCGTTACATGCTCTATGGAGGCGTCCATGCCGAGCGACTGCAGAGCCGCCCTCGCATTGGCCTCCAATGCATTGCACTTTGCGCACCCGGAGCCGAGGACCTTTACCCGTGCGCCTGCGCCCGCTTCTGCAGCCTGCGCATGGCAGCCCTCGTCAGAACACCTGCGGGTTGCTTTCCTTTTGCCGAACAAGCCCATTTTGATTTCCTCCTATATCATCAATAGATTTTGGAACGCGTTGAACAGATAGCCGACGAGGATAATGCCCGCCGTGCACAGGGCGATAAACAGCGCCAGAAGCCTCGGCTTTATGGCCTTCCGCAGCAGGATGATGGAGGGGAGCGAGAGCGTCGTTACCGCCATCATGAAGGAGAGGATCGTGCCGAGCTGGGCGCCCTTCGAGAGCAGCGCCTCCGCCACGGGAATGGTTCCGAAGATATCCGCATACATCGGAATGCCGACCAGCGTTGCCAGCAGCACGCCAAAGGGGTTGTTGCTGCCGAGAATGCGCTCGATCCAGACCTCCGGAATCCAGTTGTGTATGACAGCGCCGATGCCCACACCCACGAGGATGTAGGGGAATACCTTTTTGAGGGTGAACAGCATCTGATCCTTTGCGTAGCCAAGCCGCTCCCGCTGGGTGAGTGCGGGCGCATCCAAGTCCGCGGCGCGCGCCGTCCGAATGAAGTCCTCCACATAGGATTCCATGTGCAGCCGTTCGATCAGCGACCCGCCGATGATGGCGATCAGCAGGCCGACGACGACGTAGGCCGCGGCGATGCGCCAGCCGAATACGCTCGTCAGAAGGAGCAAGCTCCCCAGATCGACCATCGGTGAGGAGATCAGAAACGAGAAGGTGACGCCCAGCGGCAATCCCGCGCTGGTAAAGCCGATGAACAGCGGGATGGAGGAACAGGAGCAAAAGGGCGTGACCGTGCCGAGCAGGGCAGCGACCGCGTTGGCCCAGATGCCGTGAAACCTGCCCAGAATCCGCTTGCTGCGCTCCGGTGGAAAATAGCTCTGAATATAGCTGATGAGGAGGATGAGGCAGCAGAGCAGCAGCGTAATTTTGATCGAATCATACAGAAAAAACAGAACGCTGCCGCCGATCCGCCCGGATACATCCATCCCGAGCGCTGTCAAGCCACGCCCGAGGAGCTGATGGAGCCACTGCATGCCGAGAAGCTGATTCTGAATAAATTGCCATACGCCCGTCATTTGAGCGCTCCTTCCGGGCCGCTGCCGAGCAAGGCAAGGAACTGCCCCACCTGCGACAGCATTTCGGCATTAAGAGAATAGTGCGACCATTTCCCGTCTCTTCTTGTGTTGACCAATCCGCACGCCGAGAGGATTTTCATATGGTGGGACAGGGTCGGTTGAGAGAACGAAAAGGCCTCCAGCAGTTTACAGGCGCATTTTTCTCCGCCGGCCAGCATGCTGAGAATTCTGAGCCGGTTGGCGTCTCCGAGCGCCCTGAAAATTGAAGCAGCATCCGTTTCCCGCATGACAGACACCTCACATAGATCGATATCTATATTATAGGCAACATATAGACGAATGTCAATGTTAATGCGAGTTGTATAGAACCGCCATGCAGCTGCAGCCGCTTTGATGGGAGCACAGAATAGGAACACTCCGATGTATATCAATCCGGTCGAAAAATCGAACAAACCGCCGAAATATACATGGTCAGCAAGCGCTGTTCATGCTAAACTGAAGGCACTTGGGCGAAAGGCAGTCTTGTCCCCAAATATCTTTCAACCAATCGACAAAGGAGGTAGCCATCCTGCCTTGCGGCGCTGCGCGAGCGCGGAGGTACAGGCGGCGGTATGCGATCATGAAACGCGGTTTTGAATCATCGGATTTTTCTGAAAACAGGGTAGAAGCGCGCCCGGCAGAACTGTTGTGCGCCTGCTGCATGCACGGCGGTGCTGCTTGCACGGCAGAGGATGCCGATCGGGTGGCATGCTTGAGAAAGCGCATCCGTGAGGATTCCAATGTCCATGTCGTTCTGAAAACGGCGTTTGATGAAGCGGGTGCGCGAACCGAATTGTACGATCAAACAACCCCGGCGCAGCGAAAAAGGGATTTGGATATCCTGAGGGAGATGGGCGCAACGCCGGAGACCGTGCGCACTGCGCAGGCATGGAGCGAACTTCTGGCGGAGTATATTCCCGACCCCGCGCCGATCTGTGCGCCGTATGAGCGGCAGACCCTGGACTGGCAAAACTGCCCCAATGCGCATGCCGGCTTCTATGAAAAGGGACTGGCCTCGCTCTGCCTGACCCGCGGGGATTGCGAGATGGCCTGCGCGAAGAAAAACTCCTGTGAGATGCTCGAAAAGGCGGATACGTTTTCCGTGCGCGCGCATCATTTTCTGTGCATGATCTGCTTTGTGGGCGGGAAGAACCCCGATGAGCCGCTGGATGAGGACAACCTCTATGAGCTTTGGCAAAAGATCTTGCGGGAGCCGGATGTACCGATTACGGTGATTGAAGGACCGGGCGACTGCATCATTTGCCCGCCCTGCTATGCGTACAACCCGGAAAGCCGCCTTTGCTTCATCGCAGGTTCCCTCAGAGACAGGAAGAAGGATCTCGATGTCTTTTCCAGGATTTCCATGGTGCCAGGGGATACCCTGCCCGCCAGAGAGATCCTTTACAGGATCTACAAGAACATCGCAAATGTCAACGGCATCTGCCGTTTTGAAGAGCGCAGAGGCTTTGAATGGCGCAATTGCCGGACGCATGAATGGGGCGCCTTTGAGAGGGGCATGCGGATTGTAGCCGATGCACTGTCGTTCGACGATGAACAGCCATTGCGCTGACAAACGGTCGATCAGGCGGACAGCCATCCGGAGCTAAGGATGCTTGTATCGCTCTGACGGGAAGACACCAAAACAGCAATATCCTATTGTAAGAACGGAACAACAGGGGAGACGTGGCTGCAAGCACGTCTCCTCTTTCTGTTCAGTGTAATGGGATACGAGCATCTGACCGGTTAAAATGAATGAAGAGTATTGGATGGCCTGGCTGCTGTATATGCTTGTCCATCTAAAGGCTGGAGACATAGAAACAATCTGGATCAGGACATAATTTTGCAGGTTGACAGCACCCTAAGTACGGATGGCGAGGTGACGGCGGACGAGGAAACGAAACAATCTGTCCTACAAAGATCGTCTTTCACGATGTGAAGCCCAATAAAGGGGGTGAAAGCATGAGACATTGCTCAACATGAAGAAAAGTATTTAAGGGGTTTCTCATGACCTGTAATTGAAACAATCCACAGGCAAGCTACCAGCTAATTGCAAGGAGATGCACAAAAACGGAGATGTAGATTGGTGACATCTCCTTTTGGCATAAGCGAGGGGCACTCCTCCACAGATACGGAGCAATCGTTTTCACAGATTCCCAGACGATAGATCCGATAAGCAGAACTGGTGCAGAGAGGAGGTCATATCGAACACTGTAATGCTTCGATGCCGTCGGTTGCGTTCAAACACTGAAAAAGTGGTTCTCCGCTTGCCGCTGTGTATAGGCGAGTCGGGCCACACGCGGGTTCCAAGTTGGTATAAGGAATTTACCTGTTGTTTTTCTGCTGATTCGTTTAGGTTTGGGGTCTGGCTTCATCGCCAAGGTATGCTCAGCCTATACCACTGCTTTTGTATTCTTGTCCCGCCATTGCCACTTTTGGAATCGATTGGATACAGACGCTTGCTGCGATGTAAATTGACATTATGATAGAGAGAAAAGCATGAATGCAAAAATGGCCGTCCTGGTTCAATCCTGCAATGAAAAACACCATAAAATGCACATTTTGCGGAATAACTTCAATAAATGACATTGGCCCTTTGAGATATGGAGGACCGATTAAGCGGCAATAGGTTCGTATTGATTCGACGGAATTTTATAAAATGTATTGCTTTTGGAGTAGTGCTATGCTATAATACGT
>JAQXRK010000036.1 GCA_029218485.1 bacterium
ACGGCGTCGGCAAAACGACGCTGCTCGCCCATATTGCGCGGCTGCTCGCGGCGCGGCCGGATATCCGCGCGTTCTATATGCCGCAATCGTACGCCGAGCTGCTGCCCATGGAGCGGAACGCCGTCGAGTTTCTCGCGCCGGACGGGGACAAGGAGCGGGTGACCGCGGCGCGGCTGCACCTTGGCAGCGTCCGCTTTACGCGCGATGAGATGCTCGCACCCATCGGCTCGCTCTCCGGCGGCCAGCGCGCAAAGCTCTGCCTGCTGCGCCCCATCCTGTCCGGCGCGGATGTGCTGCTGCTCGATGAGCCGACCCGCAACTTCAGCCCGCTGTCCAACCCGGTCATCCGCGACATCCTCTCGGATTTCGGCGGCGCCATCCTCTCCGTCAGCCACGACCGCAAGTATCTGCTCGAGGTGTGCGAAACGCTCTACCGGCTCACACCCGATGGCCTGTTGCGGCAGTGGTAACCCCGCGCCCACCCCTTGCTGTCGGCGTGCAAAGAAATCCGCCCGCCATGCCGCATTCCGAAACGGCACGCCTTCCCGTGCTGTGCACGCGCGGGAAACCCCGGCATGTCCCACCGGCAATACCCGCTCCACCGCCCGCAGCAGCCGCTTGACAGACGCGGCGCCGTCTGCTAAGATATGTACTTGTCACGGGGGCGCCCACGCCGGTCTTGCCGCGGGCTGAGAAGTACCCTTGGAACCTGTTGGGTCATGCCATCGAAGGAAGTTGACAGGGCTTGTGCTCTGGCAGCGCGAGCCGCCGGAATACGCCCCCTCTCAGGAAAACCGATCGTCCATGGCCGCCGCCGTGGACGATTTTTTTTGTTGGGAGGTAGTCTCTGTGAAATTCAAGCTGTTTGAAAAGCTCGGCTCGCTTGAGGGAATTGAGCTGTATCTGTTCCTGATCGGGCTGATCGTCGTTGCGGCGCTGGTCATCGCGATCGTGATCCAGCGCAAAAAGCACCCGGCCGCGATCGAATCCGCGCCGGTCACCGTCCGCGCGCTGGTCTATGGTGCGCTGTGCCTCGCGCTGTCGTTCACGCTGTCCTATTTCAAGCTGTTCTCGATGCCGTTCGGCGGTTCCATCACGCTGTGCTCCATGCTGCCGCTCGTGATGTACGCCTCCTGCTTCGGCCCGGTCTGCGGCTTTACGGCCGCGCTGGCCTATTCGGTGCTGCAGATCGTGCAGGGCGCATGGATCGTGCACTGGGCGCAGTTCATCCTCGATTACTTCGTGGCGTTCACCTGCCTCGGCCTCGCGGCCTTCTTCCCGCGCAGCCTGCCGCTCGGCATGGCGGTGGCGGGCCTTGCCCGCATGTGCGTCTCGACGGTCTCCGGCGCGATCTTCTTCGCGGACGGCGGACTGGAGTACGGCATTGCGAACCCGTGGGTCTACTCGCTGCTCTACAACGGCCTGACCATCGGCGTGGATACGCTCATCTGCGTCGCCGTGGCCTTCCTGCCGCCCGTCAAGCGCGTGTATCAGGCGCTCTGCCGGAAATAAACGGCCAAAAAACAGTACAGCCAGCGCTCCCGACGCGAAATCTTTGTGCGCCGGGAGCGCTGTTTTGTTGAAAACGCCCGCGCTTCTGGTATAATGAATGGGAATATACCCTTCAGGAGGATTCATGCGCATTTTTATCGTGGGCTGCGGCAAGATCGGGCAGACGCTTGCCCAGCAGCTGGTCGCCGAATCGCACGACGTCACCATCATCGATACGGATGAGCGCGTGCTCGCCAACATCAACAACACGCTCGACGTCATCTGCTATGCCGGAAACGGCGCATCCTATCTGACGCTGCGCGACGCGGGCGTGCAGGACGCCGACCTCATCATCGCGGTCACGGAGAGCGACGAGGTCAACATGCTCTGCTGCCTGACGGCGCACAAGCTCGGCGCGCGCCACACCGTCGCGCGCGTGCGAAACCCCGGCTATTTTGAGCAGCTGTATTTCCTCAAGGAGGAGCTGGGGCTGTCCATGGTCATCAACCCGGAGCTCGCGGCCGCGCAGGAGATTGCGCGCATCCTGCGCTTCCCGTCCGCGGCAAAGGTCGAGCTGTTCGCCAAGGGCCGCGCGGAGCTTGCCAGCTTCCGCCTGCCGGAGAACAGCCCGCTGATCGGCGTTCCGCTCTCCAAGCTGCCGCAGAAGACCGGCCTGCGCGTGCTGTTCTGCGCGGTGGAGCGTGACGGCGATGTCTTCATCCCCGACGGCGCGTTCACGCTGCGCGCGGGCGACCGGACGTACATCACCGGCGCAACGGATGAGATGGCCGGCGCGTTCCGGCGCATGCACATGCTCACCGGCCGCGTGCGCGACGTGATCATCGGCGGCGGCGGCCGCATCACCTATTATCTCGCCGGTATCCTGACCAAGGCCGGCATGCAGGTGAAGATCATCGAGCGCAGCAGCGCCCGCGCACAGGAGCTGGTCTCGCTGCTGCCCAAGTGCACCATCCTGCACGGCGACGTCTCCAACCACGAGCTGCTGCTGGAGGAGGGGCTGAGCGGGTCGGACGCGTTCGTGGCGCTCACCGGGCTGGACGAGGGCAACATCCTTGCCGCCATGTACGCCGGAGCGAGCGGCGCGCGCAAGGTCATCGCCAAGGTCAACAACCCCAACCTCGTGCAGCTCATCCGCGACGGCCGGCTCGAGAGCATCGTGTCCCCGCGCGATATCACGGCAAACCGCATCGTCGCCTATGTGCGCGCCGTCAACGCGTCCAAGGAGAGCAGCAACGTAGAGTCGCTGTTCCGCATCGTCGGCGGCAAGGTGGAGGTGCTGGAATTCCATGCGGCCGGGGAGGGCGCGTATCTGCACGTGCCGTTCAAGGACCTCGCGCTCAAGCCCGGCATTCTGGTCGCCTGCCTCGTGCGCAACGGCAAGGCCATCATCCCCGGTGGTCTGGACCGCATCGAGCCGCGGGACGGCGTGCTGATCGTCACGAAGGACCATCACCTGACCGCGCTTTCCGACATTTTAATGGAGCAATAGAGCCTTGAACAAACGGATGATCGTATACCTGCTCGGCAGGATTTTGACCGTGGAGGCCGTGCTGATGGCGCCCTCCGCGGTGCTCGCCGCCATCTACGGCGAGGGCGACCTGAAGGCGTTTCTCTTCACGATGCTGCTGCTCGCGGTCGTGGGCGTTTCGCTGTCCTGCCGCCGCCCGAAGAACAGCGCGATCTTCGCGCGCGAGGGGCTGGTCACGGTCGCGGCCGCGTGGATCCTCATCTCCGCGTTCGGCGCGCTGCCGATGGTCATCAGCGGCGCGATCCCCTCGTATGTCGACGCGCTGTTTGAAATGATCTCCGGCTTCACCACCACCGGCGCGTCGATCCTGCCGCAGGTGGAGACGTTGCCGCACGGCGTGCTGTTCTGGCGCAGCTTTTCGCACTGGGTCGGCGGCATGGGCGTGCTGGTGTTCGTGATGGCGGTCGTGCCGATGTCGGACAACCGCTCCATGGTGCTCATGCGTGCGGAGGTGCCCGGCCCGGTGGCGGGCAAGCTGGTCCCGCGCATGCGCTCGACCGCAAAGCTGCTGTACGGCGTGTATTCGGTCATGACGGTCGTGCTGATCGTGCTGCTGCTGTTCGGCGGCATGCCCGTGTTTGACGCGGTGTGCACCGCGTTCGGCACGGCGGGCACGGGCGGCTTTTCCGTGCGCAACGCCGGCATCGCCTTCTATGACAGCGCCTATATCGATGTGGTGCTCTCCATCTTCATGCTGCTGTTCGGCGTGAACTTCAACCTGTACTACCTGATCCTGATCGGCCGCGTGCGCGAGGCGCTGCGCAGCGAGGAGCTGCGCTGGTTCGGCATCATCGTGGCCGCTTCGGTCTGCATCATCGCCGTCGATATCTTCGCGAGCTTCCAAAGCGTCGGCCTGTCGCTGCGCCACGCGCTGTTCCAGGTCAGCTCCATCATATCGACCACCGGCTTTGCGACGGTGGACTTTGCCCAGTGGCCCGTGCTCTCCCACGAGGTGCTGCTGCTGCTCATGCTCATCGGCAGCTGCGCCGGCTCCACCGGCGGCGGCATCAAGATCTCCCGCGTGGTCATCTGCGTCAAGTCGTTCGCGGCGGAGCTGCACCACATGCTGCACCCGCACGCCGTGACCGTCGTCCGGCTCGACCGCAAGGCGATCGATAAGGAGACGCTGATCGGCACGCGCAACTACCTGATCGGCTATGTGCTCATCATCATTCTCGTGTCGCTGCTGCTGGCCGTGTTCGACGATGCGTTCGACTTTCTCACGCACTTCTCGGCCACGATGGCCTGCTTCAACAACATCGGCCCCGGCCTTTCGGTCGTCGGCCCGATGAGCAATTACGCGGCCTATTCGCCCGCGTCCAAGCTGCTGCTCTCTCTGGCCATGCTGGCCGGGCGCCTCGAGGTCTTCCCGATCGTGCTGCTGTTCTCGCCCCGAACGTGGCGCCGCAGCGCAGGCTGAGACGGCTCCGACACAAAACGCAGGCTGAGGCGGCAGATTCGGCGGATCTTGGCGCCGCAGCGCCGGCTGAGGCAACGCCCGGTATCTAAACGCCGGTTAAAAATGTCCCCTGCACGGCATATCCACCAATCAAAAGGGCTTCGGAACCCAATTCTCTCGGATTCCGAAGCCCTCTTCCATGCTTCCGCTCGCCGCGGCTATGCGGCCGTCCGTCAACAGGCCGTCTCCCGCGCCCCTGCACCACGCCCCACCCCGGAGCGCGAAGGCGCACAGGGAAACCGCAGCGCCACATCGCCCTGAAACCTGCCTTGGCTGCCCCCGAGCGCGAAGGTGTGCCGGGAAACCGCAGCGCCGCATCGCTCTGAAACCTGCCTTGGCTACCCCCGAGCGCGAAGGTGCGCGGCAAAACCGGGCAAACGAGCCGTTCTGTTGCCGCTGCGCCCCACCCCGGAACGCGAAGATACGCCGGGAAGTCCTCGCTGCCCTGCGCCGTCAGCTGTTCTTCAGGATCACGCTCTCGATCACATCGGCCACGTGCTCGCACGCGTCCATGCACTGCTCGAGGCTGTTGAACAGGTCGCGC
>JAQXRK010000037.1 GCA_029218485.1 bacterium
CCCACCATGATTCGCGCTGCAGCCGGACAAGCATTCCATACACAGAATCACACAAAGCAATATGGCAAAGAAACGCTTTTTCATACAGATGCTCTCTCTTTTGTTTGATATGGGTGTGTCTGCGATTTTCTAACCATTCGACGAACACGAATGTAACATTGTATTTAGCTTAGTATTTTACTGCATCCGAAAAGATCTGAAAAGCATTGTCCGCACAGATTGGTCGATTTTTCTATTTTTCGATAGAATCCGCACAATCCGTACGCCTGTGCAGGGTTGGTCAATAGCGAAATCCGCCGCACGCGAAGATGAGGAATTGCTGCTTTTAACGGCGAAGTTTGATACGAACATGGATACTGCTTCGGTAGAATCCGCAATGTTCCTATTCTAAAAAGCCATGTCTTCTGTTCCCACAGAACCGTCCCCCCGTCTCTTCTACCCTTTCAACGTTCAGCCCACAGTTCATGCATCGATGCGACTATATGCGGTTGTTTGAGATCTGTTGCAAAAAAACGCCAAGATTCTTCAGAATCAGAATTGGTAATAAACCATAGTCTTTTGAACTCAAAATCTATGATCAAATCATGGTCTTGAATTATTTTAACTCCTTGCACCTTTTCCCCAATTAGCCCTTTCATCACAGGCTCTACCATTTCTCGAGTTGAATTACCATCAAACTCAATTTCTTCAATACGTTCCCTGCTATCAAGAACACTAAAGTCACAAAGCACATGAAGGGTATATGGGCACAACCTCCTCATTTTTCCATACCAATTGTCAATCTTCCTTGGTTCACCAAAGCCAAAGTCATACAGTTCAGTATCTGGTGACTTTAAGACATAGTGCAACGGTTCTCCAATTATTGAACTCAAATACTCTTCATAAAAATTGCTATCAGGCAGCGCGTCCATTGCAAAACATCTCCTCTCCCGATCAGTCAAAAGCCTTCTTTAACCCACGCAAAAATTCTTGTCCGACATGAGTTGTTGCAGTCTCCCGGTAGGATTTGAAAATCTGAGGTCGATCTTTTCCACAATCCAACCCTGTGCCGCCTGTTCGGACAGCCACTTTTCCAAGCGTATGATCCGGTTGCCCCAAAGGGGAATGTACACGGTTTTTGTATCTATCTTGCGCACATTGATTGTCTCCTTGTTCTTTCAAATTGTCGTGATCGGGCGGTTGTTCTTTGCAATTCAAAGCTCCACGAATGTTGCTACTGCTCCCAGTACATAAGAAATAATTAAAAACCAAAAAACGATTTTAAAGCAAAGCCTTTTCCCTTCTGAAAACCGCTCATCATTCCCTAATAAATAGAAAAAAATCAACAATGGCGCTAGCACCAAAAGTGTTCCTATTGCATTCAGAATTTCTGATTCTACCCTTACGCCATTTGCACTCAATATAGCACAAATCAGTATTTCAGCACCAAATATGGATAGTAATTCCAAGTATCTCTTTTTCATTTGCTGCCCTCAAATTCACTAATCCAAATATGCCTTCACTTTACAGCCCATTTATTATGGCATTTGCACCAAGTTCGCATAACCACTGAGAACCTCCAACTCCATGGCAAAAACCGACCGACACCAGCATAACCATTTCATCCGGGATCCAATATCATCATGCCACAACACCAGCATATAGTCCACACCTTTATGAGAAAATCGGGAACGAGCGGGAAGAAATACGGGACCGGTGCGCAGGGCGGAAAACCCGTGAAGGGAGCAAGGTCGCGGAAAGGGCAGCTGCAAAACCGGCCACCCCTGGGAAGCGGGCCGATACTGTACCGAAAACGGATGCGATATCCGGCATCCGTAAAGAGCTGCATATATGAATATCCGGCGGGAATCCCATCCATATCCGGGGCGGACAGGCAAGGCTTCTGCTTTTGTGCATAAACATGACTTGAAGGGGGTGGCGCCTGTTGGCAGCGCAGGATGTTTATACCATCGGGACGGCATCCGCATCGGATCGGCCGCTCGCCAATCTTCTGGAGGAGCTTCTGCTCGAATCGTCGGAAACGGAGCCGCCGCGCCTCTGCGCGGATTGCACGCATCCCTGTGACGGAGGCGTCACCCCCACAGGTTGATTGGGTCCGGGAGGGAGAGGCATGAACGCAAAGTCAGCCTACAGAGCGGCGCTGTATATGCGCCTTTCCAGGGACGACGGGGCGGCAGAAAGCGCCAGCATCGCCACACAGCGCAAGATGCTCCGCAGCTATGCGGCAGAGCACGGCTTCCCCGTTTATGACGAGTATTGCGATGACGGCTGGAGCGGAACGAACTTCGACAGGCCGGATTTCAAGAGAATGATCGCGGACATCGAGGCAAGGAAGGTCAATCTCGTCATCACCAAAGACCTCTCCCGCCTCGGGCGCGACTACATCACGGCGGGGCAGTACACGGAGATCTACTTTCCGGGCAAGGGCGTGCGCTATATCGCCATCAACGACGGCTACGATTCTGACAGTCCCTATACGGACATTGCGCCCTTCAAGAATGTCATCAACGAGATGTACGCCCGCGATACCTCCAGAAAGATCCGCTCGGCGTTTACCACCAAGATGCGGGACGGCGCATATATTGCAGCCTTTGCCCCCTACGGCTATCAGAAAGACCCCGCGGACAGGAACCATCTCGTGGTCGATGAACGGTCGGGCGCGGTGGTCAAAGACATATTCCGCATGGCGGCGCGCGGCAGTTTGCCGGCCGAGATCGCCCGGGCGCTCAACGCCGGGGGCGTGCCATCGCCAGCCGTCTACCGTTGCATGACGCATGCGGGTCTGGACATAACCCGGTATTCCCTGCGGCAGGAATGGACGGGCGCGGCGATCTCGAAGATGCTGCAAAACATCGTTTACCTCGGGCACATCGCGCAGGGCAAGACCACCAAGGTATCGTTCAAGAGCCGCCTGACCGTCAACAATCCCCGCAGTGAATGGATCGTTGTGCGCAACACGCACGAAGCGCTCGTGGACGAGGAAACCTTCGACCTTGTACGGCGGCGCACGGCAGCAAGAACCTGCACGAAGAGGGGTGGGTTCTGCAACGTGTTTTCCGGCATCGCCAAGTGTGCCGACTGCGGGCGCAATATGTCGGCAACGGGCACGCGAAAGAAGGGCTCGCCCGCAAACCTGACCTGCGGCGGGTATAAGCTCTGCGGGAGCGGTGCATGCAGCAACCACTTCATCGACTATAACGCGCTGTATGCCATCGTTCTGGCCTCGCTGAAGGAGCAGCTTTGCATCAGCAGCGGGGAGCGTTCCGCCATTCTCGACGGCGTACTGCGCGAGCAGCAGAGGCGGAAGCGCAAAAGCGATCGGGTAAGCGATCTCGCTCCGTTCAAAAAACGCCTGCGGGAGCTGGAGGGCATCATCGGAAAGCTGTACGAGGATAACGCCGCGGGACGGCTGAGCGACGCCCGCATGACCGGGCTGCTGTCCAAATACGAGCGGGATGCGGAGGCGCTGGAGAGCCGCATCGCAGCCATGGAAGGGGCCGTGGATGCGCCCGAAGCAGCGGAGCCGGCGTCCCGCGAAACGCTCGACCGGCTGCTTCGCCAGATCACCGACATCACGGAGCTGACGCCGACGCTGCTGTTCAAGCTCATCGATCGCATTGAGATCGGTCAGGGGCACTATGAGAAGGGCGAACACGGCAGGGTGAAGCATCAGACGGTGAAGATCTTTTACCGTTTCCAAACGCAGGCGTCCGTCAGGGAATATGCAATGTGAAGATTTGAGCTTCAATCGTGGGCAAGAACGACATGTGCGTCCGCAGCCCACACCTCGCAGGTTTTGCCGTCCGGAAGCCCGAAGGGCGAGAGGCAAAACCTGAAAACCGCGAATGCAAACCGCAGGTTCGCATTCGGATATCAACCACCCATGTGCATGGGGCTTGGCTGCAATGCCGCAGGCGTGATCGGCTGCCGGATCATCGACAGCCCGCGCGAGCGGCTCATCGCCATATTGACCAACAGCCTCGTCCCTTGCAACGGGCGGTTCCCGACGCTCATCGCCGTCATCACGATGTTCTTCGCGGGCGCTGCCGGCGGCGGGACCTGGTTTTCGGTGCTTCTGCTGTTCGGCGCCATTCTCCTCAGTGTCGGCATGACGTTCGCCGCATCGCGCTTTCTCTCCAAAACGCTGCTGCGCGGCGTGCCCTCCTCCTTCACGCTGGAGCTGCCGCCCTACCGCATGCCGCAGGTCGGCCGGGTGCTCGTCCGCTCCGTGCTCGACCGGACGCTGTTTGTGCTGGGCCGGGCCGTCAGCGTCGCGGCGCCGGCCGGACTGCTGATCTATCTGCTCGCGAACATTACGGCGGGCGGCGCAACGCTGCTGCAGCACTTCTCCTCGTTCCTCGATCCGTTTGGTCGGCTGCTCGGACTGGACGGCGTGATCATCATGGCGTTTTTGCTGGGTCTGCCCGCCAACGAGATCGTCATTCCCGTCATCATCATGGCCTATGCCGCAACCGGCATGCTCACGGACTATACCGGACTGGACGAACTGCGCCGGATGCTGGTGCAAAACGGCTGGACGTGGCTGACGGGACTCAACATGCTGCTGTTCTCGCTGTTCCACTGGCCATGCTCGACGACGATTCTCGCCATCCGGAAGGAAACGCAGAGCTGGAAATGGGCGGGAGCGGCCATGCTGCTGCCGGCGCTGATCGGCATGGCGCTGTGCCTGACCACGGCTACGCTCGCGCGGCTCTTCGGCCTTGTATAAAGCAGCGGCGAACCGGCATACTAACCGGGAGGTGAAACACATGGATGATCTGCCACAGGGATTCTTGCAGTCGCTTGCCCGCAACCCGGAAGCCATGAAGCGCTTCTGTGCGCTGCCCGAGGGCGTCAAGGAGCAGCGGGTTGCCGAGGCGCGCGCCGCAAAGAGCCGCGCGGAGATGGACGCGCTGGTCAGGGATCTGTAACCCTTCCCAAAGCAAAGCCGCGGCTGGAACGGCGGCATCGGGTGCGCGCCCCGGCATTGTCGGAGCGCGCGCTGCTTTTGGCCCGTCTCCCAAGGTGCCGGCGGCGGCTTTGCTGCGCGCCCGGCAGGGCAGCTGCCGCTATGCTTGCTTTCCCCGGCATACTTCATTATAATGGTCTATATACTCAAATCTTACAAACTGGAGGCCATCCGAAATGAAGTGTGTCATCATTGGCGGCGTTGCCGGCGGTGCAACGGCTGCGGCAAGACTGCGGCGTCTCGACGAATCCGCAGAGATCGTTCTCCTCGAGCGCGGTTCGGAGATTTCTTTCGCAAACTGCGGTCTGCCCTATTATATCAGCGGCGTCATCTCCGATGAGGACGAGCTGCTGCTGCAAACGCCCGAGAGCTTTCACGCGCGCTTCCATGTGGATGTCCGCATCAACAGCGAGGCCCTCTCCATCGATCCGGAGAACAAGACCGTTCTCGTCCGTTCGGCGGATCGCGAATACACCGAGACCTATGACAAGCTGATCCTCTCCCCCGGTGCGCAGCCGATCGTGCCGCCCATTCCCGGCGTTGACAGCGAGCGCGTGTTCACGCTGCGCAACATCCCCGACATGAAGCGCATCCACAGCTATATTCAGGCGCACCAGCCCAAGAGCGCCGTTGTCGTCGGCTGCGGCTTTATCGGCATCGAGATGGCGGAGAACCTGATGGAGGCGGGTCTGTCCGTCACATCAGTGGATCTTGCCAGAAACGTGATCCCCGCGCTGGACTATGACATGGCGTGCGACGTGCACAGCTATCTGCGCGGCAAGGGCCTGAACCTGCTGCTCTCGAGCGGTCTGTCCGGCATCGAGCAGCAGGAGGGCGGTCAGCTGCTCGTCACGGCCGGAGAGCACCGGCTTATGGCGGACATCGTCATCCTCTCCATCGGCGTGCGGCCCGAGAGCCGGCTCGCCGCGGACGCCGGCCTTGCCGTCAACGGCCGCGGCTGCATCATGGTCAACGATCAGATGCAGACCTCGAACGCGGATATCTATGCCGTGGGCGATGCGATCGAGGTCAAGAATTTCGTGACCGATCTGCCGGCGAGCATTCCGCTTGCCGGTCCGGCCAACCGGCAGGCGCGCATCGCGGCGGATGCCATCTGCGGCATGGACAGCCATTACGCCGGCACGCAGGGCTCCGCCATCGTGAAAATCTTTGATATGACCGTAGCCGCGACCGGCATCAACGAGCAGACCGCCCGGTCGCTCGGCCTCGACTACGGCAAGGTGTTCACGTTCTCGCCCTCCCACGCCGGTTATTACCCGGGCGCGAAGAACATGTCCGTCAAGACGATCTATGAGAAAAAGACCGGCCGCATTCTGGGCGCGGAGCTCGTCGGCTATGAGGGCGTGGACAAGCGCGCCGATGTGTTTGCAACCGCCATCCGCGCCGGCCTGACGGCCGATGATCTCGCGGAGCTGGAGCTGTGCTATGCGCCGCCGTTCTCCTCCGCCAAGGATCCGGTCAACGTTGCGGGCTATGTGATCCAGAACGAGCTGCGCGGTCTGGTCAAGCACTTCCATTGGCACGATATCGCCTCGCTCCCGCGCGACGGCAGCGTCGTGCTGCTCGATGTGCGCACCGCCGGCGAGTATGCACGCGGCCACATCGATGGGTTTGTCAATATCCCGCTGCATGAGCTGCGCGACCGCATTGCGGAGATCCCGACCGGCAAGCCGGTCTATGTGCACTGCCAGAGCGGGCTTCGCAGCTATGTAGCCACGCGCCTGCTCTCCGGGCACGGGTTCGACTGCTACAACCTCTCCGGCGGCTACCGGCTGTACGCCTCCATCGCCAAGGAGCAGCCGTTCTGTGCCGACCGCGACTGCCTCAACCAGCCGTACGCCGGCAGCGACGCCGCGCTGGTGCGCGATTATTTCCACGCGCGCGGCCTAAGCTGTTCTGAGAGCACTATGCGGATTTTGCAGCTCAAGCACAAGCTCGACGGCGCGCCGGAGCTGACCAAGAGCATGACCGGCTTCGGCGGCGGCATGCATCGCGGCCTGGCCTGCGGCGCGGTCACGGGCGCGGTCGCGGCCATCGGCGCGCGGCTCGGCCGTTCCGAGCGCGGCGGCGCAAAGGAGCCGGCCGG
>JAQXRK010000038.1 GCA_029218485.1 bacterium
CGGTTGTGGTGGAACGGCATACACAACGGACTTAAAATCCGTCGGCGAAAGCTTGCGGGTTCAAATCCCGCCAACCGCACCATGCCGCTGCGAACAGGCCATCCGTTCGCAGCGGTTTTTTTCAAAAGGCTACGCTTTCTGCATGGGCAATCATAGTTCCTTTTGCAAGAAGTCGATCTGCCGCGACATGCCCTTGTTAGCGCTGACGCTGCGCCTCCCCATGCGCTACCGTTTTTGATCTGCGCAATGATGACAAAACCGCACCAGATAAACGAAACGGCTAAACGATTGGTGTTTCGCCGTTTTCATTGTTCAAAGCCAATGATTTCACCCTGTGTTTCCCATGCAACCGAGGCTTCCAATGCGGAACCTATTCCTTGCCTTTGCACAAGGCGATTCCCTTTTCCGTGGCCAGATAGTCCATCCAAACATCGTGCGCATCCATGGGAATGGGATCGGTGAGCAGGCGAGAACGGCAAAGCAGCAGCGATGGGCAGTGCGTTTTTGGCAGATAGCGGTCGTAGTAGCCGCCGCCATAGCCAAGCCGCTGTCCCCTTTCGTTGCCCGTGCAGCCGGGAACGATCACCAAATCCAGCTCCTCAGGCAGGACCAGAAGACTGGTCTCTTTGGGCGTCAGGATGCCAAATCGCCCGGTCGAGAGGTCCGATAACGAAGTGACGCAGCGCGCCTCCATAACGCCATTGCCGGTACACAGCGGCAGGCAAAGCCGCTTCCCTGCATCCAGCGCTCCCCGCAGGATCGGTGAAGTATCGATCTCCCGGGCCGTTCCCGCATAGCAAAGAACGGTCCGAGCGGAAGAAAACAGCCCGGACTCCAGAACAAAGCGGCAGATGCGCGCATCCGCCGCTGTTCGATACTCGATTGGCGAGGAGAGCGCATCCCGAATGCGCTTCTCCCTCAATTCACGCTTCATGCTTCGCTTTTCTCAGGTAGCAGAACCAGAACAAGCTACCAACCAAAACGCCGCCGACAATATTGCCTAGCGTGACCGGCAGCAGATTGCCGGCAAAGTAGTTGCCCCATGTGAGCCGGTCAACGGCAATGCCCGCTGCAGCCGCTTGCGCACCATACTGCGCTTTGGAAAATAACCCGACCATGCAATAGTACATGTCGGCAATGCTGTGGTTGAAGCCACAGATGACGAAAAACGCAACCGGAGTATACGCACCCAGAATCCTGCCCGCCACATCCTTTGCGGAGAGCGAGAAGAGCACGCCCAGCGTCACCAGAACGTTGCACAGCACGCCCATGAAGAACGCGTTGGCAAACGGCATCGTCATCTTACCGGTCGCTACCTTCATGGAGAACACGGCGAGTTCGCCGCCCCCTGCGCCCACCCAGCCGAACTTCGCGGTGATGACCGCAACGAGGAGCGAGCCCACAAAGTTGCCGAGCAATACGATGCCCCAGTTGCGAAGCAGTCCTCCCCAGCCGATGCGCCGGTCCAGCAGTCCGATGGACATGAGCGTATTGCCGGTGAACAGCTCTGCTCCCGAGAGAATGACCATGCCAAGGCCGAACGCGAACAACAGGCCGGAAACCATGCGGATGGTGCTGTTATTCTCCAGCGCATAGGTCGCCATGTTTGTCACGGCACCGGGAAACGCGATCAGCACGCCGGCCAACACGGAGAGCAGCGCCATTTTTGCGCAGGGCAGCTTCGCCTTTGTCACACTTGCGGCGGCATAATTTGCCGCTGCTTCCGCAGGCGTAAACAGATTCATTTCACACCACCCTCTTGTTATCCGTTCATGCGGGCTGCGGCCTCGACCACATGGCCGATCAAAACCGACGTCGTTACCGCACCGACGCCGCCGGGCACGGGCGTAATCGCCTCCACGATCGGTTCAATCTCATCAAACACCGCATCGCCGGCAATGCCGCCCTTCTCCTCGTCCCAGTTGATGGAGACGTCGACCACGATCTGTCCGGGGCGAACAAACTCTTTTGTCAGGCTCCTGAGCTTGCCGGCAGCGGAAATGATGATATCGGCTTCCCGGGCAACGGCGGCAACATCCGGGGTGCGGGTGTGGCAGACGGTGACCGTCGCATTTTTGCCCATGAGCATCATGGCGGCCGGTTTGCCGACCACGAGGCTGCGGCCGATGATGACGGCGCTCTTTCCCGTGCAGTCAATGCCGTAATAGTCCAGAATCTCCATGCAGGCCGCCGGCGTGCACGGCGCAAATCCGAGCTCCTTGCCCATGAACACACCGGCATTGGAGAGATCGGTCATGCCGTCGACATCCTTTCTCGGGTCGACACGGTTGGAGATCTCGTCCTGTTCCGCCTTGAGGTGCTTGGGCAACGGCCGGAACAGCAGGACGCCATGGATGGCGTCGTTCCGGTTCACCGCATCGATCGTGTCCAACAGGGCCTGTTTGGTCACATCCTCCGGGAGAACAAACTTCTCCACCGCTACACCGAGCGCTTCGGCGCGCTTGGTTGCGCCACGCTCATAGCTCAGATCATCCGGACGCTCTCCGCAGCGGATAATCGCCAGCGTAGGCTGGATGCCCCTGCCCTTGAGCGCCTCACATTCCGCCTGAATGCGGGCGTTGAGACGTGCATTGACCTCTTTCCCCAGCAATCGCTTTGCCATACTCTGCTCCCCCTTCAGTTAAAAAAGCCGTTCTTTACGCTGTTGAAAATCTCGTCCGCCATCGCGCCATACCGCTCCAGCATATCGAGGCACCGGGCGTTGAGCGACTCAGCCGTTTCGCGATCGCGCAGCGTCTTCGTGTTGATAAATACGTTGAGCGAAGCCGCCTGCAGCGCCGCCTTGACGCACACAGCGCCGCAACCCGCATCGGAAACCGCCAAGCGGCTGCCCTTCTTCGCAAACTCGCGGATCGCCTCCAGCGCCTCGCAGCACAGCTCCATGATGCGAACCGGAACCCGACATGCCACCAGCGTGGCCGCCTCGAGCGTCTCTTCCCGGGAGGGGTCGTCCTTCGGAATGCCATAGGCCTTGGCCAGCGGAGCGAATCCCTCCGCATCGGCCGCAATCTGGTCAAGCAACTCCTGCTGCAGCGCATCGCATTTGGCCTTCAGCGCCAGAATCTCCGTCTCGACATCGGCATATTTCTTTTTCCCAACCGTCAGCGAACCCACCATATTGCCAAGCGCGGTTCCGATCGCGCCAACGAGGGCCGACGCGCCGCCGCCGCCGGGTACCGGCGCATTGGAAGCAAGCACGCGGACAAACTCCGCACAGGATGCGTTTGCAAAATCCATATTCATTTCTCCTTTTACAAAATAAAGCGGCCAGAGAACGGCTATCCGGCGGCGGTGCGCCGCCGGATAAAACACGTTCTGCCGGTCGCTGATTCTCAGAACAATCCGCTGATCTTGCCGTTCTCATCCACGTCGATGCGCTCGGCTGCCGGCACCTTGGGCAGACCCGGCATGGTCATGATATCGCCGGTGAGTGCGACCAGGAAGCCGGCGCCCGCCGAAACCTTGACGTTGCGCACGGTGACGGTGAAATCCTTCGGCGCGCCGAGCTTGGTCGGATCATCCGACAGGCTGTACTGGGTCTTTGCCATGCAGATGGGCATCTTGTCAAAGCCAAATGCGGTCAGCTGACGGATCTGCTTCATCGCGTTGGACGTGAAGACAACGTCCTTTCCGCCATAGATCTTCTGAACGATCGCCGTGATCTTGTCCTCAATCGAGGCATCCAGATCATAGCTGAAGGTGAAATCGTTCGGCTCGTCGCACAGACGGATGACCTCCTCCGCCAGCGCGATACCGCCCTCGCCGCCCTTTGCCCAAACCTCGGACAAAGCGACATTGACGCCAAGCTCGTGGCACTTGTCCTCGACCAGTTTGAGCTCCGCCTCGGTGTCGAGCGGGAACCGATTGATCGCAACGACGCACGGGAGCTTATACACCTTTGTGATGTTCTCAACGTGCTTGATCAGGTTCGGAAGACCCTTTTCAAGCGCGTCGAGATTCTCGGCGCCCAGCTCCGTCTTGGGCACGCCGCCGTTATACTTGAGCGCACGAACCGTCGCAACGATCACAACGGCGCTCGGCGTCAGCCCGGCCATGCGGCACTTGATATCGAGGAATTTCTCCGCGCCAAGGTCCGCGCCGAAGCCGGCCTCGGTGATCGTGTAATCCGACAGGCGCAGCGCGATCTTCGTGGCGGTCACGGAGTTGCAGCCATGCGCGATATTGGCAAACGGGCCGCCATGCACGAACGCGGGCGTGTGCTCGAGCGTCTGCACGAGGTTCGGCTTGAGCGCATCCTTCAGCAGTGCGGCCATCGCGCCCGAGGCGTTCAGATCGCCGGCAGTGACCGGCTTTTCATCATAGGTATAGCCGACCACGAGGCGGGAAAGGCGAGCCTTCAGATCGGAGATATCGCTGGCCAGACACAGAACGGCCATGATCTCCGATGCGACGGTGATATCATAGCCATCCTCGCGCGGGACGCCGTTGACGCGGCCGCCGAGACCATCGGTGATGAAGCGGAGCTGGCGGTCGTTCATGTCCACGCAGCGGCGCCACGTGATGCGGCGCGGGTCGATGTTGAGCTTGTTGCCCTGATAAATATGATTGTCCAGCATGGCCGCAAGCAGGTTGTTGGCTGCGCCGATGGCGTGGAAGTCACCGGTGAAATGCAGGTTGATATCCTCCATCGGAACGACCTGCGCGTAGCCGCCGCCCGCTGCGCCGCCCTTTACGCCGAAGACCGGGCCAAGGGACGGCTCGCGCAGCGCGACGAGCACATTCTTGCCGAGCTGCTTCATGGCATCCGCAAGACCGACGGTCGTCGTCGTTTTGCCTTCGCCCGCGGGAGTCGGATTGATTGCGGTGACGAGCACCAGCTTGCCCTCACGCGGTTCGGTCTCCTTCAGGATGTTGTAATCCACCTTCGCCTTGTAATTGCCGTACTGCTCCAGGTATTTCTCGTCAATACCGGCCGCTTTGGCAATCTCGGTGATGTGCAGCATGGGTGTTTCCTGTGCAATTTCGATGTCCGACTTGTAGCTCATGATCCTTTCCTTTCTTCGCCCGGCGCCCGTTTTGTGGATCGCTCTGGTCCACCGCGCAGACGGGCATTTAAAAAATTATTTTGGACTTCGCCGTTGGATTCGGGATCCACATGGACGCGAAAACGGGTGATCCGTCTGAGCCCCGTTTCTGTGTATATTCTACCAAATTCCCGATGTACTGACAATGGCCAAACGCCAATAACGAAATAAAAAAGGGAGATATCGGCATGCAAGACGCGACATCTCCCATCTCTGTCATTGGATAAAGCAGTTTCGCACATCGCCGCTCATATAGAGCGATCCAAGCGCACAGGCAACGCCGTCCAGCCGTGCCAGCGCAAGGGCGCGCCGCACCCCCTCCGCAACGGATGCGCAAGGCTCTGCCGGTACGCCGAGCTTCCCGATGCGCTGTGCCAGCTCCTCCGCCGCCATGGCGCGCGGATTGTCCGGCCGAACGGTAAGGAAGCACTTCGCCAGCGGCGCCACCAGCCCAAGGATGGACTCCACGTCCTTGTCCGCCATGACGCCCACGAGGAAAACGATTGGGCGATCCGGGAACAGCCGTTTCAGGCTGTCCGCCGTTGCGCGGATGCCGTGTGGGTTGTGCCCGCCATCCACGATGAACACGGGATCGTGGCTGAGTACCTCAAAGCGCGCCGGCCAATGCGTGCCGGCCAGACCATCCCGAACGGCCATGTCGCTGATCCGCCAGCCCTTCTCGCGGAGCACATCGATGGCCGTGAGCACAACGGCTGCGTTCTGCATCTGATAGCTGCCTGCAAGCGGAATGCAAAGATCCTTCCATGCGCCGTAGGAGAACACTTGCCCGTCCAGACCGAATGCCCCCGGAACGATGGCCGAAAAGTCGGGCCGGTGCAGCTTGGCCCCGCACTCCTCAGTGACGCGCTCAAACACGGCGTCGGCCTCCGGATTGCCGCCATAGCTGACCACATCCCCGCCCGGCTTGATGATGCCCGCTTTTGCGGACGCAATGTCCGCCATGGTGGGACCCAGCTCCCGCACATGATCCAGCCCCATGGCCGTGATCACGGCGACCTCCGGCACATCGATCACATTGGTCGAATCCAGCGCGCCGCCCATGCCAACCTCGAGGACAACGATATCGCACGCATGCCTTGCAAAATAGACCATGGCAATCGCGGTGATGAGCTCAAACTCGGTCGGATGATCGGCCATGCCATCGGCGATGGGCCTGACCTCGGCGGTCAGCTGCGCCAGCTCATCATCGGGGATGCACTGCTGGTCGATCTGCATGCGCTCATTGAAGCGGTTGATAAACGGAGACGTATAGAGGCCCACGCGGTAGCCCGCGCTCTGCAGGACGGAGGCCAGCATGGCGGCCGTCGAACCCTTGCCGTTGGTGCCGGCAATATGGATAAACCGCAGGCGTTTCTCCGGATTGCCCAGCTTTTGCAGCAACTCCTGCGTACGTCCAAGGCCCAGCACACTTCCCTTCCAGCTGATGCTGTGAATATAGGCCAGCGCCTCCGCATAGTTCATGGTGATTCCCCCGATTATCCAATCAATTCTGTTTCGGAGCGGGCCGCCGCAAAACCTTGCAGACGACCGTCCGGTATACCGCCTTATGAATCAAAAATGTGAGCAGCGCATCGAGCACCATGGTCACGGGCTTTGTGGAGATGCGCGTGAGGAAGAGCACGGAAAACGGCACTTCCTTCCCTACGATGATGGAGTAGTACAGCGTCAGCGCCCACGTGCCATACAGGAGGCTGCTGCAAACCTCAGCCGCCAGGACGAGGAGTATCGCCTTCCAGCCGGATTTCCAGGTCGGCTCGCCCTTGAGAAACAGCTTTGCTCCAATGCCAGAGAGCAGGCCAAGGAGCACCGGCCCAACGGTGTACAGCGGGAAATACACGCCGTATCCGCTCACGAGCCAGCCGAGAAAATCGGCGACTGCGGCCACAAGCATGCCCCCGACCGGCCCGAGCCAGAAGCCGGCCAGAATGATGGGAATGCTCTCAAAGCTCAGGCGCAGGCCCTCGTTGATCTGAATGCCGGCAAACCGTGCAAGCACGATCTGCATGGCAACCAACACCGCCATAACGGCAATGTTGAGAATCGAAAATTTTGTGCGGCGTTCCTTTTCCATAGCTCCCTCTTTCTGTCTGCTGCGGATAGCAGACGGTCGTTGTTTGTTCGTTCCGCCAACACTATCCGGGACGCCCCACAAAAGAAAATACCAATTCAACGGCAGCATGCCGGAACGAATTGGTATTGCAGCATCCGAAGCTGTGCGGTAGCGGACGCAGCATTGTATCGTAGACCCGATCGTCTTTCGTGCAAGGGCGACTTCCCATCCGCTTGCCACTTGACGCACAATGCTTACTCTACCAAAGCGACAGTATTCTGTTTTACGGCCCCATCCACCAGCATTTACCACCGGTCTCTCGGGCTGTGCTTATCATACACCTATTCGGGCTTGTTTGCAATGCGATCAGCAAACATTTGTCGTTTTTTCTCTGCTTTTTCGCGTTCGACACCATCGAGCATCTCCATGCGTTTCAAACGCTCCAGAAGGACATCGCCGATGACCGCCATATCCTCGGCGGAGAACGCATAGCGGAAGTTGTCTGAAAACAGGATCTGTGCGCCCGGCGGGAACTCCTCGTCCGCCAACCAGAGCAGCAGCCGCACGGTCAGGCCGGGAAGCAGCGTAACGGCATACCCAACATCGCCCTGACCGACCGGCTCGGCAGGCATCCCGGCCATAGCGCGGCGCAGCTTTTCCGGGTGCGCACCATAGGTAAATGCAAGGCGCTTCACGCAGCGGCCATCGAATTGCTTTTCATAGACCGCAGCCCACGGAAACTCGCGGTAGCTGAGATATCGCCCGCCAGAGAGGCCGTATTGCCCCTCGGTCAGATAGCGAAGCAACAGCATGCGCTCCGCGTTGGTCAAAGGGATTTCGCCATCCGCACAAAAGGCGGGATGCGCCACACGATAGGTGCAGCCAAGAAAGCGCACGCAAAAGCAGCCCGTCTCAGCATCGTACGGCAGTGCGCAGCGCGCCGCCGTCTCCACGGGATCGAGCGAGCGATACTTTTCGAGATAATAGGCGAGCGGACGCTCCTCCTTGTTGTTTCGGATTCTTTCCTGCGCCATGGTTTTCCCGCTCCCTCACACGCAAACGCTCGGAAACAGCGACGCATCGGTATGCGGCAGGAAACACGCCGCGACGAACGCGTCCATATAGCCGGGCACGTTGCTCAGCTCCAGATACGTCATGGACGAGCCGAGCTCCTCCACCTTCTCCTGCGCAAGGCTGCTCAGCAGCATAGCGTAGGCACCCGTCAGAGAGGAATTGCCGATATAGGAGAACTGCCCGATCGGAATGTCCGGGAACATGCCGATGGTCACGGCATTCTTCATGTTGATGCCGCTGCCGATGCCGCCCGCAACATAGACCCGCTCGATCATGGAGGCGTCCATGTCGAGCGCCGCCAGCATGGTCGCGGTAGCGGAGTAGATGGCGCCTTTGGCACGAATGAAATTATCGATATCGACCTCGTTGATGGCGACGTCCTTTACGCCGCCGGTTTCGCTCTGCCATGCCAGCACATAGGAGCCCATGCCGTGCTCATCGTGCAAAATCCGGTCTCCCTCACGGACGAGCTTGCCCTTGCCATTGATCGCGCCCGCGCGGAAAAGCTCCGCGATGATATCGATGATGCCGCTGCCGCAGATGCCTGCCGGCGCGCAGCCGCCCACAACGGTCAGCGTTGGTTCCAGCGTGACCGGATCGATGGTGCAGGCCTCGATGGCGCCGTCGGTCGCGCGCATGCCGCAGCTGATATCGCCGCCCTCGAAAGCGGGGTCGGCCGAACAGGCGCAACTCATCAGAAACTCATTGTTGCCAAGCACGAGCTCGCCATTGGTACCAAGATCGATGAACAGGCTCAGCTCCGGCCGGTTCCAGATCATGGAGGAAAGCGTACCCGCGGTGATGTCACCGCCGACATAGCTGCCGATATTGGGCGCGAGGACGAGTTCCGCCTCCGGGTGAAGCGGCAGGCCGATATCCCTCGCCAGCAGCCCCTTCGTCTGGAAGAAGCTCGGCACGAACGGCTCCATGCGGATCGGGTCGGCAAACAGGCCTAGCAGCAGATGGTTCATCGTCGTGTTGCCCGCAAGCACCATGCGATAGACATTTTCCTGCGGCACGCCGGCAGTTGCGCACAGCTCCTCGATGAGCGGGCGGATGGACTCGACGATCACCGCATCCTGCAGGCGCTTGCGCCCGCCCGGCCGCGAGGATTCGATCATGCGGTTGATGACATCCGCGCCAAACCGGATCTGTCCGTTGCCACCGCTGCCCTTTGCCAGAATGGCGCCCGTTTCCAGATTCACACGCAGCGCGGCAAGCGACGTTGTTCCGAGGTCCAGCGCAATGCCCGCCAGCGGCGTGGCGCTGTCTTCCGGCAGCACATCCAGCACCCGCAATATCTCCGGCCGGGCAGAAACGACGCATTTGATGCAAAAGCCGCTCCCGCGCAGCGTTTCCGCCAGCCTTTGCAGCGCACGGAAGGACAGCTCAACCCGCTCACAGCCGGTTTGCGCCCGGATGGCGCGCATGAGGCGCTCGTTGTCCGGCATCGCATCATCGACCGTCGGCTCCGACAGGCGAACCGTCAGGAAGCGAAGATCGCTGCCCGGCAGCATGCCCGCGTCTGCGAGCTGTTTTTCGGCGTTCAGAAAGATTGCAACCTCCTCCGGCGAGGAGAGATCCGCCATCTTCATGCGGCTGCGATAGGCCGAAGCGATATCCGGCACCTCGATACGGGCATCGCCAACCACCTTTGCGCAGCAGGCGAGCCGCCAGCCGGCCTCATATTCCTCCCGCGTCAGATGGCGGTTCTCCGGCGAATCGAGCGTCCCCTCCAGCAGGCGGACGCGGCACTTGCCGCAAACACCGTTGCCCGAGCAGGGCGCATCGATCGCAACGTTTGCCTTGCGGGCGACATCCAGCAGGTTCTCGCCGTCGTTTGCGGCGATTTCGACAGTCGTACCATTGACTTCAAATAGAATGGCGGCCATAAGCGGTTTCCTTTCCGGGTCTCAGTGAGGGATTGTAACGATCCGCAGCAGGGGTGTGCGCCCCTCGGCGCAATCCGCCCCATGCGCTGTGCTTTCAGCCCTTCTTGCTGCTGCAGAGCGCACGCGCAAAACGGGTTCAGGCGAAGACTTCGCCGCCGGCTCTGAGCGGTAATGCAGGCTGCGGATAAGCGGTGTAGCGCTCCGGCGAAACTTTCTGATAAACAGAGGCGGGGAGCATTTGCCCCCCGCCTGCCCGTTGTTCGGTTACATCAGGGGCTCCATGGAGAGGACGGGATGGCCCTTCTCCGTCAGGAAGCCCAGCAGCTCCTCCGCGTCGCAGGTAACGGTTTCATCCGCAATCATATCGCAGAAGTTTTCAATGCCGTACAACTCCTTGGCGGTCGCGTTGAGGCGCGGCGCAACGGAGTCCTTCAGCTCCTTCGGCATCCAGACGATGCGGGCAACGCCGCCCTCAGCGGAGGCGAACTTCTTGCTCGCGATGAAGTGACGGCCATGGCCCATGAAGCCCGGCGTCTGCACGCCGCCGCCCGTCATGGACGCCAGCTCGCCGAAGGTCATGCCCGTCGGCGTCATACCCTTGTACTCGCGGTTGACGACCACCATGCCGTTGCTGAACGGCTCGATGCCGCAGATGCACTCAAAGCATCCGCAGGAGGTCATCGGGTCCTCCATGATGGAGTACAGCGAAACATGCTCGACCGCGCCCTGCGTTGCCGCATGCACCATCCGGTCGACATCGGGATAGTAGCCCTTCTTCTCGTCGGTGCAGCCCTCCTTGCTGATCGGCTGGCACGGACCGGCATCGTTGAGCTCCTTCGTCGCCTTGGCATCCAGCCAGGAGACCGCGCCGCAGAGGCCGAGGCGTTCCGGCGTGACCACGCAGCAATGGTTCGGTGCAAACGACTGGCACAGGATGCAGGTATAGAAGCGGTCGACGCTCTCATCGGTCATGGAAGCGAGGCGGTTGTCGCGGGCGGCATACGTCGGCATGGCCTCCTCGTTCAGGATGGCGGCCGCCTTCTCCGGATCCGTGACGAGCGTGATCTGGCACTTGTCGACGACGGCGTCAAACTCGTCCATAATCATGTTGTACAGCACTTCGCCGAAATGGCGCAGGCGCAGACCCTTTTCATACGCATCCTTGGAAACGCGGATGCGGAACATGTTGCGCTGGCCGGTGTGCATGACGCCCTCCATGTAGTTGAACCAGGCGTGGATCTTGCGCTCGATTACGGACTCGAAATCGCGCTGCATCTTCGCACCTGCCACTTCCACATAGGTTGCGAGCGGATAATTGGTCTCGCCGCTGTCGATATCCGGGCCGATGACGCTGATCTTGTGGTCCTCCACCTGATCCATATCGCGGGAGATGACCAGCTCACAGGTCGTGCTCTTGCCGGACCAGAATTCCACCTGCATGTCGTTCTTGCGGATGATCTCGCCCTCAAACGCCGCAGCGAACGCAACGGGGATCGGCAGCTCCTTCACCTTAATCTTGATGTTGCGCATCTCAAGGGAGTGCTTGACGGTCTCGTCATGGTCGGTGACGGATTCCAGTGCGCCGGGCACCTGAACATCGCCCAGTTCCTGATCGACGATCACCGGGAAGCCGAGCGCGATAGCGCCTGCACCCGCGGAAACGACGACCTCATTGAGCGCGCCGAAGGTGTTGACGAACGCGGGAACGCGATCCTTGGTGTATGCCAGCAGATCGGCGAGGCTGCCGGGCTGCACGTTGCCGAAGATCAGCGCCGCGCGAATGGCGACGGTGACGACATGGATGACGGACGTGACATCGTGGCCGAGCGGCACAACGCGCAGCTCGAGGCCCATCTTGACGCCCTGCTCCGCAGCCTGCTCAATGCAGTCGCCGATGAGGAACGTCAATATGCCCTTGGCCTGATAGCCCTTGACCACTTTGGCCACGTCGGCTGCATCATCCGCCTTGCCCAGAACGACCGCAACGCCGGGGATATCGCCCGTTACGAGCGGTACGCCCAGAGAGCGGATCACGGGATCGGGCACGAAACCGATGCCGGATTCATCCGCATACGGATCGGCGTCGCCGAGATACTTCAGGCCTTCAATGATCTCCGCACCGACGGCGGTGGCCAAACCGGCGTTCAGCGCCTGGCCGAGATCCTCCTGATTCGTGATCAGGCTCTTCAAAACGCCGACGCAGGCCGGCAGGTCGCCCAGTGTTTTGACCTTTACGCCGGTTGCGGCATAGATCGTCGGGAAGAAATACGCGGTGTCCGGAAACGCAATGGGGGTATCGGCGCCATGCTTGGCAATGGCGTCGTTCACCGCGCCCTCGGTCAGGCCCGCAACGGCGTTGGAACCGGCATAGATCAGATCTGTCAATACGCTCATGAATGAACCTCCTGTAATAGATTAAATTGGTCTTGTATTTCCGGTCAGAGCTCCAGATAGGAGTCCGCGTACAGCGTGTGGTTTTTGATGACGTCGCAGCTCTTGATGGTCTCCATCAGCCTGAGATCGCACGGGTTGACAATGGCCGAGGTCAGGCCCTGCATCATTGCCATGGCGACCATGGCGGAGTCCATGATCGGGCGGAGCTGTTTGGGCATGCCGTTGGAGTTGTTGCTCAGGCCGCCGGTGCTCTTCAAGCCCTCATCCGCAAAGAGTTTAATCGCGTTCAGAACATCCATCTGCTTATCCTGCATGCCCTTGACCACGAGGAACAGCGGATCGAACCACAGATCCGTGGACTCCATGCCCAGCGCAAGGCCGCGCTCCAGCATGTTGTGGCAGTGCATCATGCGCTCCTCGTTGTCCTTGGCAATGCCGTCGGCCGAGCACAGCGCGATGACGATGGCGTCATTCGCCGCGGCGAGGTTGATGTTGTCGATACGGCTGCCCGCATCGGCGGAGTTGACGATCGGCTTGCCGTTGGTGCGGTTGTAGACCGAAATGCCGGCCTCGATGGCAGCTTTGTTGACGGTATCGAGCGCAAGCGGCACGTTGTTGAAGTTCTGCTGCAGCAGCTGCACCGCCCACTTCATCAGCTCGGGGCCGTTGCTCTCGGCCGGTCCGATGTTGACATCCAGATAGGTAGCGCCCGCTGCAATCTGCTCCGCTGCGCGCTTGAGGATCGGGCCCTCGTCATAGGTCTCCATGGCGCGGCGAATCGACGGGCTGATGCAGTGGATGCGCTCACCGATGGTCACAAACTGTTGGCTGTTCGGATCCCGGTGCTTATAGGAAACCGGCTTGTCGTCCACGAGCACCTCTTTGACGACGATCGGCGGCGCGGGAATGACCGTGCGCTTCGGCTCGGGCGTCTCGGCGCTGCCGGTGGCCGCCGGTTTCTCGACGATACCCTTCTTCCACTCCTCATCGCGCAGGAACTTGACCATCTGCACTGCTTCCGTTGTGCCGACAACGACATTCCAGCCGGGGAGCTTATCCTGAATCTCGCCCTTCATGACCGCAACCTTGCCGGGGATGATGAGTACGCGGCTCTTGATCTTGTTCTCCACATCAAATTCATCCATGAATTTCTTCACGGAGGAGCTGGAGAACTTGCCGGCCGCCCAGGCGGTCAGAACCGACATGCCCGATGCATCGGTGATGAGCAGATTGATGGGCATCTTCGAGCGCTCCAGCTCGCCGGAGACGAGGAAGTACGTGAGCGCGAAGTCGACCGTCAGACAGCAGGGGCTGTTCTCATCCGCACCGTTGAGCGGGTAGATGCCCGGCGCCACCTTCATGGGCTTCTGCGGGTCGGTAAAAATGTTCTGGCGCAGGCCGTACAGCGGCAGCGCCTTGGCATAGCTCATGCCGGAGCAGAGGATGATGGAGCCGTACTTGCAGGTGAACAGGCTCATCAGCGCAGCCTCAAGGCGCTGGTCGCCGCCGGAGAGCGCCGCCACGTTCACAATCGAGGGGTAGCCAAAGCTCCGGTCGCCGTCCTTGAGCGCGGCGCGGCGGATCTGCACGGCATTGGCGTAGGCGTCCTTGATGGAGGAAGTGCCAACATCGAGAATCAGGTTCTTGTTGCCCGCCGCCTCGAGCTTTTCCACGACGGTGTGGAGCGCTTCGAGCGAATCGGCACGCACGCCGAGCAGCGCTTTGGATGCCGCTGCGATTGCGCTCATCGCCTCATAGTTATCGGGGGTTGCGCCGTTGAGGATGAACTCGCAGTCGCCGGCCGCTTCCACGGCAGCCTTTGCCGCTTCCACATCGGTACAGCCGAGGATCATCGGGCGGCCGAGCGCCTTTGCCTTGCCGACGAGTGCGGCATAGGCCGCGGCCGTCTGCTCATGGCAGTGGTTCACCGCGACATATTCCACATACATCCGCTCGTTGATGCGCTCGTAATCCACCTGCGGAACGCCGGCCAGAATCGCATCCTGCTTCGCCTCGTCCATGCGGTCGCTGACGATGACGGCGTAGCGCGGCTTGGAAACAAAGGTCTTTTCATGGCGGGACAGCACGGTCTCGCCGCCGAGCGGGAAGCCGCCAAACTGGAACGACTTCATCGGCGGCGCAGTAGCCTCGGAGAGCGTCGCCAGCGCTTCGGGCGACATATGTGGGCATTTCTCAATGGACAGTGCGCCGGAAGCAACCTTCATGGCGAATGCCATACAGGTGGGGTTGCCGCAATCCTTGCAGTTGGTCTTCGGCGTGAGCTTAAAAATATCCAGTCCTTTCAGTGCCATGGGTGTCCCTCCTTACAGCAGCGCAGCGAGCAGCTGCGAAACGGTTTCAATGGATGCCGGGTGTCTGAGGATGACGGCGTCGCTTCCGTAGGCCAGACAGGCTGTAGCGGTTTCGACTTCCATATCGATGCCGCGCTCCTCCGGATCACCCCATTCCGGCGCATCGGAAACCGGCGCCGTGGATTCCTTGACGCCCCAGGTTTCCACACCGACCGGCGTGATGATCGGCATTTGCAGCGTCGTATCGTTCTGCGTGAGCGCAGCGGCTTTGACGCGCTCCAGCGTGGACGCCACATACTCAAAGCCGTACCCTGCCGCCGCCGAGCCGATGTTCATCGCGATGTTCTGACCCTGCAGGCCCATCTGCGTGATCAGCACGTTCAGCTGCTTGGCCAGATTGATATCGACAGCGGATTCCGCGCCAACCTTCTGCCCATAGGCAAGGCCTGCGCCCGCAGCGATGCCCTTGTAGTTCTCCTCCTTGGCGGAGAGCACGAGAATGTTTCTCCCCTGCAGCGCTTCGGAGACCTTGGCAAACAGCTCGGCGTCCTTCTCCGCGTTCTTGCACCCCGCAACGACGATCGGCTTATCCACCGCATCGGCCACGGCCTTCGCATCCGCCACGCAGTCCGCTACGGACTTGTTGGCGCCGTTCGGATCGGCAAGATCGAACCGGATGCAGACAAAATCGACATGCTCGAGCGCTGCCGCGCGCGCCGCTTTTTCTGCAAGCGTACCGGCGCCCGCATAGAATGCTTCGAGACCCGGGCAGGGCTGCTCCGGCGCATCGGACACATCGATGCCGATTTTCGGCCGGTTGGCGATCGGCGCATCGAAGGCATAGAGGTTAAAGACATTCTGGCCGCCCAAAACGGTGGCCTTGTCACCGGTACCCAGCGTCAGCTCATTGATGGCTGCGCTGCATACCTGGGGCTTCTTGACAAAAGGCATGGTGATAACTCCCTTCGCAGTTTTCCAGATTCAAAATGGTCAGATATTCAGACGGTCAAAAATGCGGCGCGCAGCCTGCTTGACCGCGCTGTCCGCCGGCAGCTCCACGCTCGGGCGACCCTCCGCGTCGAACGCGTACACCTGATCGTCGTGCGGGACCACGCCCGCGAGCTTCAGGCCATACCGCTCGATCTCCTCGCGCACGCCCGCATTCAGCTCGCCGCCCGGCGCGCGGTTGATGATCAGCTGCACATCCTTGGCGCCAAGCTGCATCTGCGCGATCATCTCCGCCAGACGGCCCGCCGCCTGCACGCCGCGGCGGGAACAATCGCTCACAAGCAGGATGGTGTCCACATTCGGCAGCACACCGCGGCTGATATGCTCGAGTCCCGCCTCGTTGTCCACGACGATATAGCGGTAGTTTTTGGCGTATTTTTCCACCTGGGCGCCAAGGATGCCGTTGACAAAGCAATAGCACCCCTTGCCCTGTGTGCGGCCCATGACGAGAAGGTCATAGTCCTCGCCCTCGGTCAGCGCCTCGCCGAACATCATCTCCGCATACTCCGCCTTGGTCATACCCTGCGGAATGGGGCTCTGCGGCTCCAGCTCCGCGCGGGCAATGTTCTCGCGGATATCGCCGAGCGTCAGCTCCACATCGACGCCCAGCACCTCGTTGAGGTTGGAATTTGCATCCGCATCAACGGCAAGCACCGCGCCGTTATGGCGCTCGCAGAGGTATTCGATCAGCATGCCGCAGATCGTCGTCTTTCCTACGCCGCCTTTTCCGGCGAACGCAATGGTTTGTGCCATAGGGATACTCCTTTTCAGAGACTCCCGCCAAAGCGGGAATCGGTTTTCAGATCAGATCGACGATGCCGGATTCCTTCACAATCCGCGCCACATCGTCGTACTTATTCAACGCATACAAATGGATGCCGTCCACACCGCAGGCGCGGTATTCATCGATCTGGCGGATGGTGTACTCGATGCCGGCCTCCTTGAACCGCTGCTTCTTCTCCTCGACCTGGGTATCGAACGGATCCTTGACAAACGGATTCGGGAAAATCCAGTTTTTCGAGATGATCTCGCACAGGGAACGCGGGATCACGCAGCCGTTGCGGCTGAGCGCCATGTTGATCGTCGCGGCCTGATCGAGCACGGGCATGATGCCGACATCGACCGGCAGCGTAACGCCGGCGGCACGGATCGCATCGAGCCAATAGCGGAACTGATCCATGTCCCAGCAAAGCTGCGTCATGATATAGTCCGCGCCCTCATCCTGCTTCTGCTTGAGAAAGCCGATGTCCGCCTCGAGGCTCCGGCAGGCGATGTGCCCCTCGGGCGAACCAGCAACGGCGATGGTAAACCGGTCGCCGTACTCCTTTCGCACGAATTTGACCAGCTCCGTCGCATAGTGCAGATCGCCGCCCGTACCTTCCCAGCCGAACGGCAGGTCGCCGCGCAGCGCAAGCATATGATCGATCCCATGCTCCAGATACCGGTCGAGCTGTTCGCGAATGCCCTCTTTCGTGTTGCCGATGCAGGTGAAGTGCGTGACCGGAATGGCTTTTCCGTCCTGCTGAATCTTGTCGAGCACCGCAAGGTTCTTGCCAACATTGGTTCCGCCTGCTCCGTAGGTGCAGGAAATGTAGTCGGGATGGAGCGTGTAGAGCTTGTCCAGCACGCCGCCGTCGCCGCACAGTTTTTCCATGCCGACGTCCGTTTTGGGCGGAAACACCTCAAAGGAAAAGGCTGCTCGTTTCTTCATAATCTCCGGAATGCGCAAAACAAAGACCCTCCATATACTTTAATTGAATCGGCACGCCTCAGCCGAAAATGATGAACGCAACCCCGTTTACACGGGCGTAAAAGAATAGCGCTTTCGCAGGCCGGCACAATCGATGTCGAACAGCAGGGTTCCGTCGGAACGGGCTTCCCGCTCCACCACGACCGCTCGCGGCTCGATCCGGCAAAGATACGCCTCGGGCGCATCCGTTTCCACGTCAAAAAAGCTGACATCGCGCATCTGGTTGTTGCTGCAGCGATTAAAAATCTCGCAGCAGACCTCATATTGCTGCATGGCTCTCCTCCGCTCCACCGTCCGGCGCCCGCCCGCGGACACCTTTACACAGAAAAGAGCAAAACCACCGCCCGCCTGTCCGCTTGTCCGCTACGACATATGCCGCCCTCCCATCTTGAAAAAGGGCTTGAGATCGTGGAAATGCTCCGATTGCTGTATGTTCTCCGATATGCCGCGCAGCGACGCGCAGCACTATCCGTAAAACCATATCAATATTTATATATATACTATACTCCAACGCCCCCGGCTTGACAAGGCCTTACAACCGGAGAAATTCGATTTTATTTGCCAATCGCATCCATTTCGAGCAATCCGCGCAGAATCATGGCGGCATGATCAAAGGCGATGCCGCCCGTTTCCAGCACGGAGAGATCGTAAACGGTACCGCATGCCGTTTCGGCCCGGTTCACGCGCAGCAGCGCTTCCATATGGATCTGCCCATTCGAGAGGGTCAGCACCGCACGGTCCCCCTCGAGCCTGTACTCTGCCGCAAACCAGGCCGCCGCTGCCGCATCGTCATCCGCCCGCACGGCGAGCTTGGACCGGTCTGCAACGCTGAGGTAGACCTGCGAGATCGTCCATCCGCGCGGGTCGCGCCCCGGCGCGCTGCAAAGCATGAGCTGGCGCAGCGGCAGTCCTTCCACATGGGTCTCCTCCGCCAGTTCGCGCCGCGCCGCCTCGTCCACGCTCTCGTGGGGATTGGCAAACCCGCCGGGCAACGCCCAGCAGCCGAGGCACGGGTGCCCGCCCCGCCGGATGAGCAGCACCTTCGGCGCCGGTTCCTCCGGCGAAAGAAGGACGATATCGGCCGTCATCGACGGGCGCGGATAGCGATCCGCGCGGTATGTGCTCAAAAACTGCTCCTCTGTCAACCCGTTTTTATCCAACAATTCCATCTGTGAAACACCTGCCTTTTGAAAACAGTATACCGCCGGCCGTAAAAAACGACAATCCCTTGCGGTGCCATGCGAACCGATTTATAATAAAAAAAACGATTTGGGAGCGTGCGGCTATGGCAGACTATATGATGGCTTTGGACGCGGGTACGACGAGCAACCGGTGCATCCTCTTTGACCGGCACGGGCGCGTTTGCAGCGTGGCGCAGCAGGAGTTTACCCAGTATTATCCCATGCCCGGATGGGTGGAACACGACGCGGAGGAGATCTTCACGACGCAGCTTGCCGTTGCGCGCGCGGCCATGGAAAAGATCGGCGCAACGCCCGCCGATATTGCCGCCATCGGCATCACGAACCAGCGGGAAACGACGGTCGTTTGGGACAAACAGACCGGTAAGCCCATATGCCACGCCATCGTATGGCAGTGCCGGCGAACCGCCGCCTACTGCGATGCGCTCAAGGGCCGTGGACTGACCGATATGATTCGGACGCGGACCGGCCTGATGCCGGATGCATATTTCTCCGGCACAAAGCTGCGCTGGATTCTGGAGAATGTGCCGGGCGCGAGGGCGCGCGCCGAGAGCGGCGAATTGCTGTTCGGCACCATCGATACCTGGCTCATCTGGAAACTGACCGGCGGCAGGCTGCACATTACGGACTATTCCAATGCGTCGCGCACGATGCTGTTCAATATTCATTCGCTCCAATGGGATGCAGACATCCTGCGCGAACTGGAAATCCCGGCCTGCATGCTGCCCGAGGTGCGCCCGTCCTCCTGCGTTTACGGCGAGACGGATGCAAACTGGTTCGGCGCGCCGATCGTGCTTGCGGGCGCGGCCGGTGACCAGCAGGCGGCGCTGTTCGGCCAGACCTGTTTTCAGCCGGGCGAGGCCAAGAACACCTATGGCACGGGCTGCTTTTTGCTCATGAACACCGGTGAAACGCCGATCCGTTCCGAGAACGGGCTGGTGACAACCATTGCGTGGGGCATCGACAACCGGGTGTATTATGCGCTGGAGGGCTCCGTGTTCGTCGCCGGCGCGGCCATCCAATGGCTGCGCGATGAAATGGGGCTCATCCGCACCGCGGCGGAATCTGAGGAATGCGCCCGCCGCGTGCCCGATACGGCCGGCTGCTTTGTCGTTCCTGCCTTTGTCGGGCTGGGGGCGCCCTACTGGGATCAGTATGCGCGCGGCTGCATCGTCGGGTTGACGCGCGGAGTGAACCGCGACCATATCGTGCGCGCTGCGCTCGAATCGCTCGCGTATCAGACCAGCGATGTGCTGCGCGCGATGCAGGAGGACTCCGGCATCCGGCTCTCGGCGTTGCGCGTGGATGGCGGCGCCTCCGCAAACAATTTCCTGATGCAGTTCCAATCGGATATCATCGGCGCGCCCGTGCTGCGGCCGGCCTGTGTCGAGACGACCGCCATGGGCGCGGCGTATCTTGCCGGCCTTGCCGCCGGGTTCTGGCCGAGCGCCGAAGCGCTCAAGGACAATCTGCTCGCGCCAACGGTATTTGAGCCGGGCATGAGCCCCGCCGAGCGCAGTGAGCGGCTCTACGGCTGGGAGAAGGCCGTTCGCTGTTCCTTCGGGTGGGCGCACGCATAACAGAAAGGGAGCAAATCGGATGCTAGATGCGATCATCATTGGCGGCGGCGTGATCGGCTGCGCCGTGGCAAGGGAGCTGTCCCGCTATCGGGCGGATGTACTGCTGCTGGAAAAAACGGCCGATATCTGCAACGGACAGAGCAAGGCGAACACGGCCATCGTCCACGGCGGGTATGACGCCAAGCCCGGTACGAACAAGGCAAAATACAATGTTTTGGGGAACCGCATGTTCCCCGATATCTGCGCGGCGCTCGATGTGCCCATGCGCACAAACACCTCTCTGGTCGTCTCGTTTTCAGCGGAGGATCGCCCGGCGCTCGAAGCGCTGCTGGAGCGCGGAAGGCAGAATGGCGTGACCGGCCTGTCCATCCTGTCGCGGGATGCGCTGCACCGGCGCGAGCCGAACCTGAGCGCCGGTGCGTTTGAGGCGCTGCTGGTGGAGACGGGCGGCATCTGCTGCCCGTACGAATTGACGCAGGCCTACGCGGAAAACGCCGCGGAGAACGGCGTCCGCTTTCTGCGCAATGCTGCTGTAACCGATATTTCGCGCACGCAGGACGGCAACTGGATGGTGCGCTCCTGCGCGGGCGACTTTTGCGCCCGCGCCGTGATCAACTGTGCGGGGGTCTGTTCCGATGTGCTGCACAACATGGTTTCGCCCGACCGCATCACCATCCACCCGCGCCGCGGCGAATACTACCTGCTCGACAAAAAGTATCAGGGCACGTTTCAGGCAACGATCTTCCAGCTGCCAACGCAAAAGGGAAAGGGCGTGCTGGTCGCGCCCACG
>JAQXRK010000039.1 GCA_029218485.1 bacterium
GCCGCAAGCGCCTCGGAGTAGTTGCGCTCGTGACCCCATTCCAGACCGACGAACACCTCCGTCTGGCCGCCCAGAAAGATCGGCCCGATCTCCTCGCTCATGCCGTACTCGGCAACCATCTTGCGCGCGACCTCGCTGGCATGCTGCAGATCGCTGTATGCGCCGGTGCTGATATCGCCCAGCCGCAGCTTCTCGGCCACGCGGCCGCCGAGCGACATCGCGATGGTGTCGAGCAGCTTTCCGCGCGTGATATACGACTTATCCTCCTTCGGCAGCATCATGGTATAGCCGCCGGCCATGCCGCGCGGGATGATGCTGACCTCGTGCACCGGGTCGCAGTTTTCGAGCTTGAGCGCCACGATCGCATGCCCCGCCTCGTGATAGGCCGTCAGCTTCTTGTCCAGCTCCGTGATCACGCGGCTGCGCTTCTCCGGTCCCATCTGGACGCGGGTGATCGCCTCCTCGAGGTGCTGCATGTTGATCTTCTTGCAGTGTGCGCGCGCGGCAAGGATGGCCGCCTCGTTCAACACGTTTTCCAGATCCGCGCCGGTAAAGCCGGGCGTGCGCTGCGCAAGCACGCTGAGCCTGACGTCTTCGGCGAGCGGCTTGTTGCGCGCATGCACCTTCAGGACCTCCTCGCGGCCCTTGATGTCCGGCGGCGAAACGGTGATCTGCCGGTCAAAGCGGCCCGGGCGCAGCAGCGCGGGGTCGAGGATGTCCGGGCGGTTCGTTGCCGCAATGACGATAATGCCCTCGTTCGGCGCAAAGCCATCCATCTCGACGAGCAGCTGGTTGAGCGTCTGCTCGCGCTCGTCATGGCCGCCGCCCATGCCGGCGCCGCGATGGCGGCCGACGGCGTCGATCTCATCGATAAACACAACGGCCGGCGTACTGCGCTTGGCGGTCTGGAACAGATCCCGCACGCGCGACGCGCCCACGCCGACGAACATTTCCACAAAGTCCGAACCGGAGATGGAGAAGAACGGCACCTTCGCCTCGCCCGCGACAGCCTTGGCGAGCAGCGTTTTGCCGGTGCCCGGCGGGCCGACGAGCAGCACGCCCTTGGGGATGCGCGCACCGATGGCGTTGAACCGCTCCGGCTCGCGCATGAACTCGACGATCTCCCGCAGCTCCTCCTTCTCCTCGTCAGCGCCGGCAACGTCGGCAAACGTCACCTTATTGGCGTCGCCGACCTGCAGGCGGGCGCGCGAACGGCCGAAGTTCATCATCTGCTTGCCGCCGCCCTGCTGGCGGAGCATGAAATAGTACATCACGCCCACGCAGGCAAACAGCAGCAGATACGGCAGGATGATCGACCAGATGGACTCCTTCGTGATCTTCGATTCGTACGCAAAGGAGTAATCGCTGCTCGATACCTCATCTACGCTTTGAAACCGCTCGGGATGCGCCGCATACACGATCGCGGCCATATCGGCGCGGAAGGTCGTTTCCGAAGGGATGACCACGTGGAAATCGGCGTTTTTCGGAAGATTCTCCGCTTTGGCGGCGCTGCCGGTATACAGACCGTACACATCGCGATAATCGATCTGGATCGCCGCGATGGTCTTCTCCCCCGTTTCGCCCGATTCGGTGTTCTTCACGAGCGCAAGAAACTCGGTGTTGTAATCCAGTTCCTCCGCCTTCTTGCCGCCCACCTCAAAGCCGCTGGCCATCCAGATGATCGCCAGTGCAAGGAGCAGCCAGATGCCCACGGTCACAAATTTCTTGTTGTTCAAATGTGTTTCCTCCTGTAACGGCGAGCCGCGCCCGCCGTTCCTTTCCATGCAATTCGCTCAGCCGGGTTGCGATTGCCCGTTATTCGCCGTACACCTCCGGCTTGAGCACGCCGACATACGGCAGGTTGCGGTACTGTCCCTGAAAATCGAGACCGTAGCCGACAACGAACTTGTTGGGGATCGTGAAGCCGCAGTAGTCCGGCTTCAGGTCGCACTCCCGGCGGGAAGGCTTGTCGAGCAGGCAGCAGACGCGGATCGACTTCGGCTTGCGCTCATGCAGCAGCCGGATCAGGTGCGAGAGGGTCAGGCCGCTGTCCATGATGTCCTCCGCAATGATGACGTGCTTGCCCGTAATGCTGGAATCGATATCCTTGGTGATGCGCACGATGCCGGAGGTTTTCTGCGCATCGCCATAGCTGGAAATGCCCATGAAATCCATCTTCATATAGATATCCATCGCGCGCGCCAAATCTGCATAGAACACGACCGCGCCCTTGAGGATGCCGATCATCACGACCTCTTTGCCGGCATAGTCCTTTGTCAGCTGCGCGCCCAGCTCCTGCACGCGCTTTTCAATCGTCTCCTTATCCAGAAGGATTTCCTCGATATCCTGTTCCATGCGTCTGACCTCGCTCATTCCCGTTTTTCCTCCTCAAAAATAATATGCAGCACCCGCTTTGTCTGCGGCGTAACCTTCATGCGTTCCGCTATCGTATAGCCCGGCATCCAGAGCACCTCGGCGCCGTCGCACAGCAGCGGCAGGTCCCGCTGCGCCGCCGGCAGCTTGCGGTCCGTCATCACATCGGACAGCTTGCGCGCTCCCGGTGCGCCGAGCGGGCGGAAGCGATCGCCGGCCCTTCTGGTGCGCACCACCGCATCCGGCGGCAGCGCGTCGAAATCGACGTACGCCTCGAGCGCGTGTGCCGGCCGTCGAAAACCGGCCTGTTCGGACCGGATTGTTCCGGCGGGCGTCCCGGTCGTCCCCGGCGCGATGAACGGCACGGAGAATTCCCGCGGCTCCGGCGGCGTTCCGATATGCAGCAGCCGGCTGTCCACCCAAGCGGCCTTCCCGCCCCGCAGCTCGATCCTCGTACCGGTCTGCCCGGCAAGGAGCGCATCCACGCGGTCGATATCCCGCCGCTCGACGTCGCCCTGCTGGGCAAGGAGCAGCTCCCGCCGCAACACGCGCGTGCGCACGCTCGGTTCGAGCGATCGCAGCACGGCCCGGTCCATTCCGTCCTCTCCCTCCGGCACGGCCGCTTCCGCCGCGGCGCGTGCGAGCGCCTGCAGGCAGTCCTCATCGGCGGAGAGCAGCTCCGCCGTGGATGCGAGCCGCTCCACAATGCGCGGGTTGAGCGTCTTCAGCACCGGCAGCAGCGTGTGCCGCACGCGGTTTCGGAGCATCTCGTCCGACGCATTGGTCTCATCCGTACAATAGCCCAGCCCGTTCCCGGCGGCATATGCCTCGATCTCACAGCGCTGTACCCCGAGCAGCGGCCGGACGATATCCCCGTTTCGCGGGCGCATGCCCGTCAGGCCCGAGAGCCCGCTGCCGCGGATCAGATGCAGCAGCACTGTTTCCGCCTGATCGTCCATATGGTGTGCAACGGCGATGCAGTCCGCACCGAACCTGCGCGCGGCGCGACGCAGAAAGTCATACCGAAGCTCCCGCGCAGCCGCCTCCACCGACAGGCGGCGCCTTGCCGCCTCGGCGCGCACGTCCGCCCGCTCCGAGCAGAACGGGATGTTCCACGCGGCACAGAGGCTCCTGCAAAACGCCTCGTCCGCATCCGCAGCCGCGCCGCGCAGGCCATGGTGATAATGTGCGGCGGTCAGAGCGCCGATGCGCCCCTGCTGCGCAGCGGCCCGAAGCGCGTGCAGCAGTACGACGGAGTCGATCCCGCCGGACAGGCCGACGAGCACCGTATGCTGCGGCAGGATTTCACATTCCGTCAACAACAACCGCATGCACATAAGTCTCCATAATGATAGATATTCCTATATTACCCACATCCGCAGATTTTGACAAGAGCTTGCGCAAAAAAACCATTTTTCCTTTTCATTTCTTCAGAATTTTGACAGGATTGGCCGCCGGGGGCTTTACTTGTTCCGCGCCGGCAACCTATAATGAAAACAAGCAACAATGGTTCTTCTGCGGAGGATGGAACATGGAAAACTTGCACGGCGGACATCGCGAGCGGCTGCGCCGGCGCTATCAGGAGCATGGCGCGGACGCTTTCTCCGACCATGAACTGCTCGAGCTGCTGCTCGCCTATGCGATCCCGCGCCGCGATACCAACGAAACGGCGCATCTGTTGCTGCGGCAATTCGGCTCGCTGGCAGGCGTGTTCGCCGCTCCGGCCGAGCAGCTCGAGACCGTGGACGGCATTGGCCCGCAGACGGCGCAATACCTGAACCTCATCGGCAGCATGCACTCCCGCATGGCGCTGCGCCGGCTCATGCAGCGCAACGGGCGCATCCTGCTCAACACGCCCAACCGCACCGCGCGCTATGCCGCCCTCCTGCTACAGCAGGAGCGCAACGAAACGATGTACCTGCTCTGCCTGAACGCGCAGCGCACGCTCATCAGCGCAAAGCGCATCAGCAGCGGTTCCATTGCGGAGCTGACCGTATATCCGCGCGTGATCATCGAGCAGGCGCTGCTGCAGCGGGCGCACAGCGTGATCCTCGTCCACAACCATCCGTCCGGCGACCCCACGCCGTCGCAGGCGGACGCCGATACGACCGAGGCGATGCGCACCGCGCTCTCAAGCGTGCAGATTGCGCTGCTCGATCATATCGTCGTAGGCGACGGATACCTGTACAGTTTTTCCGCGCAGGCCATTCTCCATCCCATCGGCGAATCCATCGAGGTGCTCTCGGTCGGGGACTATGGCATCCGCCGCCGGGAGCAGTCGCCCGCTCTGGCCGTCGTCATGGAGGAGTATCACAACATCTGAAGGAAGGCCGCAGCCGGCAGCCCGGCACAGCGCGGCATCGGAAAGCAAAGCAGGAAGGGCGCCCACCAAAACCAACGCCGCCCACGGGTGCACCGGCGGGTTGACGTCGGAGAAGTTCCACTCATAGGCCGGCAGCTGCCCGTTGGGGTGCATCGCCCACTCGCGGCACATCAGCAGCAACTGGAACTTGGCGAAGGCCGGATCGACGTGCGCCAGCGGCACGGTGTGGAAGGCCAGGTCCCAGGTCGCAAACCAGGGATACTCCCACTCGTCGGGCATCGAGATGACGTCGGCGAGCGCGACATGGGTCCACGAGGTGTTGCGCCCTGCCGGCTCCCGGGCGCGCCTGGCGTTGGGGGCCGGTGGCCCCGCCGGGTCGCCCTCGAGCCACTCGCGCACGTTGTAGCGGTAGAGCTGCTTGCACCAGTTGAGACCGGCGAAGGCTCGTCGCGCCACGAGACGCTCCTCGTCGTCGATGTGCTCCGGGATCACGGCACCGAAGAAGGCGTCGGCCTCCGCCCTGCGGGTGGCGAGCACCTCGTCGAAGCCGGGGCCGAACGCCTCACCCAC
>JAQXRK010000040.1 GCA_029218485.1 bacterium
GGACGCCACGCAGGGCATTGAGGCGCAGACGCTGGCGAACGTGTACCTCGCGGTGGACAACGGGCTTGAGGTCATGCCGGTGATCAACAAGATCGACCTGCCCTCCGCGCAGCCGGAGCTCGTCATCCACGAGATCGAGGATGTGATCGGCATTCCGGCCGAGGATGCGCCGTGCATTTCCGCAAAGAGCGGGCTTCATGTCGAGCAGGTGCTCGCGCAGATTGTGGACAAGGTGCCCGCACCGACGGGCGATGCGTCCGCGCCGCTCAAGGCGCTGATCTTTGACTGCTATTATGACAACTATAAGGGCGCGCTCTCCTATGTCCGCGTGGTCGACGGCGTGGTGCGTGCGGGCGACCGCATCCGCTCCATGGCGACGGGCAACGAGTTCGACGTGACGGAGGTCGGCGTTTTTCTGCCGCAGCTCAAACCGGCCGCCGAGCTGAGCGCGGGCGAGGTCGGCTACATCGCGGCGAGCATCAAGAGCGTTGCGGAGACCAAGGTCGGCGATACGATTACCAATGCCGAGCGCCCGGCCAAAGCGCCGCTGCCCGGCTACAAGCAGGTCAACCCAATGGTGTTCTGCGGCATCTATCCGGCCGATGGCGCGCATTATGACGATCTGCGGGACGCGCTCGACAAGCTGAAGCTGAACGACGCCTCCCTGTCGTTCGAGCCGGAGACCTCCGTCGCGCTGGGCTATGGGTTCCGCTGCGGCTTCCTCGGCCTTCTTCACATGGAGATCATTCAGGAGCGGCTGGAGCGCGAGTTTGACCTCGATCTGGTCACGACCGCGCCGTCCGTTGTGTACCGCGTGCGCATGACCGATGGCGAGGAGCGCCTCATCGACAACCCGTCGAACCTGCCGCCGGTCACGGAGATCGAGTACATGGAGGAGCCCATGGTCGACGCCAATATCATGACGCCGTCCTCCTATGTGGGCACGATCATGGAGCTGTGTCAGGAGAAGCGCGGCATCTTCGTGGATATGAAGTACATCGAGGAAACGCGCGTAGAGATGCACTACATCCTTCCGCTCAACGAGATCATCTACGATTTCTTCGACCAGCTCAAGTCGAGAAGCCGCGGCTACGCATCGTTCGACTATGCGCTGCGCGAGTATATGAAGTCCGACCTCGTCAAACTGGATTTTCTGCTCAACGGCGATATGTGCGATGCGCTGTCCACCATCGTCCACCGCGACAGGGCATACGGCAAGGGCCGTGCCGTGGCGGAAAAGCTGAAGGACGTCATTCCGCGCCAGCAGTTTGAAATTCCCATCCAGGCGGCCATCGGCGGCAAGATCATCGCGCGGGAGACGGTCAAGGCCGTCCGCAAGGACGTGCTCGCCAAGTGCTACGGCGGCGATATCACGCGCAAGAAGAAGCTGCTCGAGAAACAGAAGGAGGGCAAGAAGCGCATGCGCCAGGTTGGCTCCGTGCAGGTGCCGAGCGAGGCGTTCATGAGCGTGCTGCGCATCAACTGATGGCCGGGATCTATATCCACATTCCATATTGTGTCAAAAAGTGCGCCTATTGCGATTTCGTCTCGTTTGCCGAGCCGGAAGCCATAGGCGCTTATGTTGGTCTGCTCAGGCGGGAGATCGCGCTCTCCGCTCAGCGGCTGCCGAAGCCCGGGCGCGTCGAGACCGTATTCTTCGGCGGCGGCACGCCGTCGCTGCTGTCCGGCGAGCAGATGGCGGCCATCCTCGATGCGCTGCGCGATCACTACCCGATCGATGCGGATGCGGAGATCACCACGGAGTGCAATCCCGGCACCGCGGATGGCGAGCGGCTTGCCGCCTACCGCGCGGCCGGCGTGAACCGCCTGTCCATCGGCCTGCAATCGGCGGATGACGGCCTGCTCGCCGCGATCGGGCGCATCCACACCTGCGTGCGCTTTCTCACAACCGTCCAAAGCGCCGTGGACGTGGGCTTTTCCAACATCAATGTGGACGTCATGCACGGATTGCCGGGGCAGACCGAGGCACAGTACCTTGCCACGCTGGAAATGGTCTGCGCGCTGGAAGGCATTACCCACGTGTCCGCGTATGCGCTGATCCTCGAGCAGGGCACACCATTGTACCGGGCGGTGCGCGCCGGCCGTGTGCAGCTGCCGGATGAGGACGCCGTGGCGGACATGCAGGATGCCGGCATGGCCTATCTCTCCGAACGGGGATTTCTCCGCTATGAGATATCGAATTTTGCAAGAGAGGGCTACGCCTGCCGCCACAACCTGAACTATTGGAGAAACGGCGAATATCTGGGGCTGGGCGTGGCGGCGCACGGCGCGATGCACATCGACGGCGTGTGGACCCGGCGCGCGAATGTGGAAACCGTTGGCGCGTATGCAGCGGCGCTGCGGGCGGACCGGCTGCCCGTGCAGGAGACGCTCACGCCCGTATGCGCGGAGGAGATGTTTGAGACGGTGATGCTGGGGCTCAGAACCGTGCGGGGCGTATCGCTGCCGGATTTCAAGGAGCGGTTCGGCATCTCCCTGTTCGACGCCTATCCGGATGCGGTTGCGGAGCTGCGGCGGCTCGGCTGGACGAGCGAGACAGCGGATGCCTTTTCGCTCAACGCGCGCGGCCTCGACCTGCAAAACGAGGCGCTGCTGCTGTTCGACCCATGACCGGCCATGTGCCATGGAGCAGAAACCTGCCGGCACAACCGCCGGGGGCAGGCACAGCCCCCGCTGCAATATAAATAATATGGCGAACGACGGGTCACCGGCATCAGCACCGCGGATGCGGACCCTTCTGCAGGCGGCCT
>JAQXRK010000041.1 GCA_029218485.1 bacterium
ATGGCAAACCGGTGCGCTTCGTCACGAATCCGCTCAAGCAGATGCAGCGCAGCGCTGTTTCGCTGCAATGCAATCGGCTGCGGATCGTCGGGCAGATAAATCCATTCGTTCGTTTCCGCAAGGCCGATCACGGGCACAAACGACAGCCCCGCTTCGGCCAATACCGAAACGGCCACCGCCAGCTGCGTTTGACCGCCGTCGATCACCAACAGATCCGGCAGCACAGCAAACCCGGCATCGCCGGTCTGAAACCGCGCAAACCGTCGGGTCAGCGCCTCGCGCATCGCGATCAGGTCGTCGCCGCCCGCTTCGGCATGAATACGGAACCGCCGGTATGCTTTTTTATCGGGTTGGCCGTCCTGAAAGACGACCATGGAAGAGACCGTATCCCGACCCTGCAGGTGCGAGTTATCAAAGCACTCCAGCCGGCTGGGAATGCTCTCCAGGCCCAGAACGGCGCAAAGCTCTACGAGTGCGCCCTCTCCGCGTTCCCATGCACGCTTTTGCAGTGCGGCATCCTTTTCAAGCGCATCGATGCAGTTGCGATAGGCCAGCTGCGCAAGCTGAGCCTTATTGCCGCGCTGCGGCCGGTGCAGATGGATCCTGCGCCCGGCGCGTTCGGAAAGCCACAGCGCAATGGCCTCCATATCCGCCGCATCGGAATGCAGCAGAATCTCCGGGGGGAAGGTGGCGACCTCCAGATAATATTGCTTTAAAAACGCTGCAAGGATTTCCGCGTCGGATTCGCCGTCATCTGCGCTCATGCGGAATTTCTCGGTGCCGATCACCTTTCCGTCCCGCACAAACAGCGCGAACACCAGCATATCATTGTTGAGCCTGCCCAAAGCGAACACATCCGCCATGCTCTTTGTCGTGCTGATGACGACCTGCTTGTCCTGCAGACGCTCGATGGCACGGATGCTGTCGCGCAGCGCGGCGGCCCGTTCAAATTGCAGGTTGTCCGACGCCTGCTGCATTTGTGCGGTCAGCTCCTGCACAACGGCATCGGTGTGACCGGTCAGAAACGCGCTGATCTCATCCAGCATGGCGTGGTACTGTGCGCGCGAAACCTTGCCAGAGCAGGGCGCACAGCATTTGCCGACATGGTACATCAGGCAGGGACGCTCCCGCCGTGCCGCCGCTTTTTTCAGATCCTTTTTGCAGTAGCGCACCGGAAAATGCTCCCGCACAACATTCATGCCGTCGCGCAAAGCGATGCCGGAGAGGAAGGGGCCAAGATATTTGGCGCCGTCGGCCTGGACGCGGCGCACGATTTCCACCCGCGGGAAATCCTGCCGGTAATCGATGCGAATATAGGGGAAGTGCTTGTCATCCTTGAGCAGGATGTTGTATTTCGGCCGGAACTGTTTGATGAGGTTGGATTCCAGCGTCAGCGCCTCGGTCTCGTTGGAGGTGCGCAGAATTTCAAAATCTTCTACATGTGCAACCATAGCCAAAACCTTTGGCGTATGGTTTTTGTTTGCCTGAAAATACTGGCGAACCCTGTTTTTGAGGGAAATGGCCTTGCCGACATAGATCACCTCCCCGGCGGCGTTGTACATCTTATAGACGCCGGGTGAGGAGGGGAGGAGCTTGAGCTTTTCAGCAATGATCTCGTTCATGTACGGTCTTCTTTGATTACGCCGGCGTCGAGCAGCATGCGGTACAGCAGCGGAAGCGGCATGCCGATGACGTTGAAGTAGTTGCCCGTGATGCTCTGCACAAACACGCCGAACGGCCCCTGCACGCCGTATGCGCCCGCCTTGTCCAGCGGGTCGCCGGTGCTGACATACCAGTCGATCTCCCGCTCGGTCATGGGAACAAATGTCACGTTAGTCGTGGCATATTGCACATCCGCCTTTCCGGCCGTGATCACGGCAACACCGGTATACACCGTGTGGGAGCGCCCCTGCATGCGCTGCAGAAATTGCTTTGCCCTCTCGGGCGTGTGCGGCTTGCCGAGGATTTCCCCGTCCAGATACACGATGGTATCGGCGCCGATGACGCAATCCTCCGGATACATGGCGGCAACGGCCTCCGCCTTTTGCTGCGCGAGCGCACAAACCGTTTCCGCAGGCGTTGCGCCGGCGGGCGGTGTTTCCTGAACATTGCTGGTGACAACCGAAAAGCGGAGCCCCATCAGCGAAAGCAGTTCCTTTCTGCGCGGGGATTGAGAAGCCAGAATGATGTTCATATCAATCCTCCAGCAATAGACAGACGGGGCAATGATCGCTGCCGTAGACGTCGTTCAGGATCAAACTGTCCGACACCCGCGCCATCAGCCGGTCTGAAACGAGGAAATAATCGATGCGCCAGCCTGCGTTCCGTGCGCGTGCGCCGTACCGGTAGCTC
>JAQXRK010000042.1 GCA_029218485.1 bacterium
ATCCAGCAGAACCGCGTCGAAGGCGCTGTCATAGGCGGGATCGTAGACGGCTGCGTCGCGCGTGATCACGTTCGCTGCAACGTGCAGCCGCGACAGCGTGCTTCGGATCAAAGCGCTGCGGTGCTCGTGCAGCTCAAAACACGTCAGGTCGATCTCGTTTCCGGCAAGCGAGGCCAGATAGGCGCTCTTCCCGCCCGGCGCAGCGCATGCGTCGAGCACCCGCTTGCCGCGGCAGTCGCCCAGCGCGCGGCAGGCCAGCATGGCGCCCTCGCCCTGAACGGTCATCTGCCCCTGCAAAAACAGCGGAGAAGCAGCGGCGTCGAAGCCGCCGGGGACATGCAGGCAGTTCGGATCAAGCCTGCCGGGATGGGTCCCGCTGGGCAGCAGCGTCTGGAGCTCGGCCGCCGTCATGGGGTATTGCGGCCGGACATGGAGCGCGGCCGGCGGCTGCGCCAAAAGCGCTTCTGTATCCGTTTTGCCCCGCTCCGCAAGCCACTTGCGCACCAGCCACAGCGGATAGCTGTATTGTATGGACAGGCGCTCGTCCTCCGCGTCAGGCAGCGGCGGCAGTGCGTCGCGTTCCCGGTCGATGCGGCGCAGAACCGCGTTTACAAAGCCGGCCGTGGCGCCCTTGCCGATGGCACGGCAGAGGGAAACGTACTCGGATACGGCGGCATGCGGCGGCGTATGAAGGAACAGCAGTTCGCATGCGCTCAGCCGCAGCAGCGCCCGCACAGCTTTTTTCTGGCGCTGCGGCGCATAGGCCGCAAGGATATGATCGATGCGCAGCAGATGGTCGAGCGTCGTGTAGACCAGCGCGCCAAGAAAGCGCGCCTCCTGCGCGCCAAGTCCCGCCTGCGCCTGCTTGAGCCGCAGGTTGGCATATGCGCCGCCGTCCGTGATATCGGTCAGCGTATCGAGCGCGATGCGGCGGATGTTCATGCGAGAACCTGACCGGAAATCGGTTTGCCGCGCAAAAAGGTTTTGCCGCCCAGACGCTTTCCGCCCGGCGCCTGCAGCTCAACAATCTCGAGCAGGCCATCCTGACACTGCACGTACAACCCGGATTTGGCGTCTCCCGTGCAGGTGCCTGTCGGAAGGGCGACCGATCGATCATCCGTCATTCGCGTTTTCCAGATCTTCAGCACGCTGCCGTCCGGGAGCAGCGCAAACGCGCCGGGCCATGGATTCACACCGCGTACCCGGTCGTGCACCTGCTGCGCGGTCTGATGGAAATCCAGCTTGCCATGCTCCTTCTTCAGCATGGTGCATTTCGTCGCCTGCGCTTCCTCCTGCGGAACGCGCACCAACTGATTGTTTTCCAGCGCGTTAAGCGTGCGCTTGAGCACGCGTGCGCCGATCACCGCAAGGCGCGCATACAGTTCGCCGGCGGTTTCATCCGGACCGATTGCCGTCTCCTCGCGCAGCAGCATATCGCCCGTATCCATCCCGATGTCCGTCCACATGGTGGTGACGCCGGTCACGCGATCGCCGTTGATGACCGACCACTGTATCGGCGCTGCGCCGCGGTATTTCGGCAGGAGGGATCCATGGACGTTGATGCAGCCGATGCGCGGTATGGAGAGGTTCTCGGCGGACAGCAGCTGGCCAAAGGCAGCCGTCACCATCAGATCCGGACCGAAGGCGCTGAGCGCCGCCACGCCCTCCGGACTGCGGATTTTATCGAACTGATGCACGGCAATGCCATGCTGCATGGCAAGTGCCTTGACTGGCGTCGGCAGAATGGTGCCGTGGCGGCCGGCCGGTCTGTCCGGCTGGGAAAACACGGTGAGCGTGTGCCCCTGATCGATCAGCATCTGCAGCGAGGGCACAGCAAATTCCGGCGTCCCCAAAAAGGCAATCTTCATTCGTTCTCGTCTCCTGTGGCAGCGCGCGCTTCAAAATCCTTGGGTGGGGTCTTCTTGAGGCGTAGAAATACCAGACCGTCCAGATGGTCGAGCTCGTGCTGTACGGCTCTGGCCAGCAGACCCTCCGTCTCGTATTCATACAGATCGCCGTGGCGATCATAGCCCTCAACGGTAACCTTGTTTGCCCGCTCCACATAGCCGGCCTGGTTGGGAAACGACAGGCATCCCTCAGTATCGCCCTGTATGCCCTCGGCATGGGTGATCCGCGGATTGATCAGCTCAATGGGGCCATCCCCGATGTCGATAACCACCGCGCGGCGAAGAACGCCAATCTGCGGCGCAGCCAAACCGACGCCGTCGGCATGGTACATGGTTTCCAGCATATCGTCGAGCAGCGTGCTCAGCCGGTCATCGAATTGTTCCACCGGCCGGCAGACCTTGCGCAGGCAGGGGTCATCATTGATGCGAATCGTTCTCAGTGCCATAATAGCCTCCTTTTACTACTGCTATTATACATCACGCCGGTTGTACTGTAAAGAAAACCTGTGGTTGTGCCCGGTTCAACCGACGGTTGAGCGGGTAAATTCAACTCGAAAGATGGGATATAGGCAAACAAAACGACCTGTGGTATGATAGTTGCAGATCAAATGAAGGGGTGACCAAGTTGGAGGAACTCAATACCATGGGGAAGCGGATCGCGTCTCTGAGAAAACAGTGCGGACTGACGCAGGACCAATTGGCTGCGCGCGTGGGGGTCACGGCGCAGGCGGTCAGCAAATGGGAGAACGATATTTCCTGCCCGGATATCTCCATCCTGCCGAAACTGGCGGAGACGCTTGGCGTAACGACGGATGAGCTGCTTGGCGTAAAGCCGGTGGAGCCGCGCGTTGTGGTTGTTGAAAGCGAAAAGAAGGGGGACAAGAGCGCAAAGAAGCAGCATCATGTGACCTTCCACTGGGATGGCGGCAAACGAAGCGCCATCTTCCTCGGACTGCTCGTCGTGCTGGTTGGTCTGGCGCTCCTGCTCGAACGGCTCGGTTTGTGGCCGTTTGCCGGGCAGCTCTCCTTCTGGGGGATCGTATGGCCGGCTACGCTGCTCGGCCTCGGCGTTGCATGGATGTGCGAGCGTTTTTCCCTGTTCAATCTCGCTTTGTCGCTGCTCGGCCTCTACTATCTCCTGTTCAATCTGGGCGCGGTGAAGTATGAGCTGACCTGGAGCGTGATCTGGCCGGCATTGCTGATCCTCCTTGGCCTTTCGCTGCTGCTCGATCAGTTTCTGCCAAAGCGCAAAAAGAAGTGCGGCGTGCACTGGACGAATGAGGACGGAGAGGAGCATGAACCGGTGGTCGACTATTCCGATGATGAGGGTTTTGTCAACTTCGATTGTTCCTTCGCGGAAGTCAATCAGCTTGTCACCGTGGAAGAATTCGTCGGAGGGGATATCGATATTTCGTTTGGAAAGGCGACGGTCGATTTGACCGGCTGTAAGCGCTTTGCGGCGGGTTCGCGCCTGAAGGTCGATGTCTCGTTTGGGTCCGGCGTGATCCTCCTGCCGAGAACCGTGCGCCTGGATCAGAGCATGGACCGCGCATTCGGTTCCTGCAACGTGACCGGTGAGCCGCTCCCCGATGCCGTTGAAACGCTGCAGCTGCGCGGTGATGTTTCCTTCGGAAGCCTCGTGTTGCGCTACGTCTGACGAAACACAGAAAAGGGACGCCGCTTCCATCGCTGGAAACGGCGTCCCTTTTGCATGGCCTTGTCCGGCTCAACCATTCGCCTGTGCCTGCAGGGCCCCGAGTATTCTTTCGCACTCGCCCTGTGCCGGCTTGCTGCCGTCCACAGCAATATCGCAGTCCATGTCGTCGAAGGCGCCGTGAACGGCTGCGAGTCTCGCAGCGATCACCTGCGGCAGCGTGCCGCCCATGCGGTAGGCAAAGCGGGATTGGATGATGCTCAGCGGCGCAGTAACGCGAACGCGCAGGCACCTCTTAGGCAGCAGCGAGAGGTGCTTTGGCTCGCTGATCACATAGATCACGGTGCTGTCGCCCAATGACGCCTGCTCCAAAACGGAGACGAATGCGGCACGGGCATTGTCCTCGTTCTTTGCAAGCCGGAGATAGTCCTTCCCACTATAGACCTTTGCGTCCAGTTTTTCACGGAGCAAACCGGCGAGCGTCGATTTGCCCGTACAGCTCTCGCCAAAGATTGCAATCAACATTGGATGAACCCCCACAAATTTACTCAGTTCTTTCGTACAAATACGCATTGCCCCGCTTCCCGCAGCGGGTCAGCACGTGCATCTCCGTGAGCACGTTGAGCGCACACCAGGTATGGCGGCTGTTCAGCTTGGCCAGCGCGCCGAATGCCGAAGCCGTGAACGGATTCTCCAGTCCCGCGGGAATGAGCTGGCGGTAATCCCCGGGCACATCGAGCGAAACGCCTGTCCCGAACGCAGCGGGGATGCGCTCCAGCCGGGTGGAGCCGCGCTTCTTATCGGCGCTCCAGCCGGTGAGCGAGCGATATTCGAGCACATCCACCGGGATCACCAGTACCCGAAGGTTGGCGTGGTGAAGCAGCGGTTTGATCTTATAAAGCTCCGGCAACACGCTGCTGATGGTGCCAACCTTTGGCGAACGGCGCTTCTTCGTTGCTTCGCCCGTTTCCGGATGGATCCATACCAACCATTTTTGCCGCACGGCGGGGAAGACGAGCGTCACCGGCATGTCGTTCAAAAAGCACGTTAGCTTGGCGCGCAGGCGCTCGAAGCTGCGCGTCTGCACCTCGATCGCACCATTGGCGTTCAGGATATCGGCAATGTACCCCTTATAGCGCACTTCGTGCAGCGTTTCATCCGGTTCGAGCAGCCGTTTGAGTTCGGCATGCAGCGCACGCTCCTGATAGGTGCCGATCGAGGTTTCCATGGGCTTTCTCCCGAACTGCGCTTACGCTTCGGCCTCGACAATCCTGCGCCCCATCAGCACGCCCATGACGGAGGCCATCATCAGCCCGCGCGTCCAGCCGGAGGAATCCCCAAGGCAATGCAGCCCCTCAATGCTCGTGCAGAAGTTGGCGTCCATCTTCACGCGGTTGCTGTAGAACTTCAGCTCGGGCGAGTACAGCAGCGTTTCAATCGAGGCAAAGCCCGGCACAACGATATCCATCGCCTGAATGAAGTTGATGATGTTCGTCATCGCGCGATAGGGCATGGCCGCCGTGATATCGCCGGCAACCGCATCCGGCAGGGTGGGCTTGATGTTCGATTGGGAAAGCTCCTTTTGCCAGGTGCGCTTGCCATCCAGAATGTCGCCGAAGCGCTGCACGAGAATGTGGCCGGCGCCCAGCATGTTGGTCAGCTCGCCAACCTTCTGCGCGTAGGCGATCGGCTGATTGAACGGCACGTTAAAGTTGTGCGAGCACAGGATCGCCAGATTCGTGTTGTTGGACTTGAGCTCCTTGTAGGAGTGTCCGTTGACGACGGCCAGATCGTTGTCATAGTTTTCCTGGCTGACAAAACCGCCGGGGTTCTGGCAGAAGGTGCGGACCTTGTTCTTGAAGGGCTGGGGATAGCCGATGAGCTTCGACTCATACAGCACCTCGTTGACCTCCTCCATAACCTCGTTGCGCACCTCCACGCGCACGCCGATGTCCACCGTGCCCGGCTCATGCGCGATGCCGTGCTCGGCGCAGATGTGCTCGAGCCAGTCCGCGCCCCGGCGCCCGGTCGCCACAACGGTGCGCTTTGCATGGACGTCGTAGGAGATTTTTCCGTTCGTGATGCTGACGCCGCGGCACACAGCGCCGTCGAGCAAAAGGTTGGTGCATTCAAACCCAAACAGCATTTCCACGCCGTGCTCCTGCAGGTAGTGCTCAATGGCAAGATAGATGCCCTGCGCCTTTTCCGTTCCCATGTGGCGGATCGGGCAGTCGACCAGCCTGAGACCGGCGGAGATGGCGCGCTTGCGGATCCGCTTGACGGCCTCTGTATTGCCGATGCCCTCCACATGCTGATCGGCGCCGAACTCGAGGTAGATGCTGTCCGCATAGGCGATGGTCTCCTGCGCCACATCCGCACCGATCAGCGATGGCAGATCGCCGCCGACCTCACAGCTCAGCGACAGCTTGCCATCCGAAAAAGCACCCGCGCCGGAAAAACCGGTGGTGATGTGGCAGTAGGGCTTGCAGCTGACACACTTTTGCGTCAGGTGCTTGGGGCAGCGCCGGTTCTCAATGGCCTGCCCTTTTTCCACGAGCAGAATGCTCTGCTTGCTGCCCTTTTTGATCATCTCGAGTGCGGTAAAAATGCCGGCGGGACCGGCGCCAACGATAACAACATCCTTGTTCATAACAGACCTCCAGAAACAGAATTCAACAGCAACCCTGTACCAAACGAAACGGCGTTGAGCAACAGGGAAAAGCACAACGCCCTGAAGCGGGAAAGGGGTACGAG
>JAQXRK010000043.1 GCA_029218485.1 bacterium
ATCGGACCTCTCGACCGGTCGATTCGGCATCCTGACGCCCAAAGAGACCAGTCCTCTTGTCCTGCCTGCGGAGCTGGATTTGGTGATCGTTCCCGGCTGCACCGGCAACGAAAGGGGACAGCGCCTTGGCTATGGCGGCGGCTACTACGACCGCTACCTGCCCAAAACGCACTGCCCATCGCTGCTGCTGTGCCGCTCGCGCCTGCTCACCGATCCCATTCCCATGGATGCGCACGATGTTTGGATGGACTATCTGGCCACGGAGTTGGGAATCGCCTTGTGCAAAGGCAAGGAATAGGTTCCGCATTGCAAGCCTCATTTGCATGTGAAACGCAGGGCGAGATTATTGGCTTTGAACAATGAAAACGGCTAAACACCAATCGTTTAGCCGTTTCATTTATCTGATGCGGTTTTTCATCATTGCGCATATCAAAAAAAGGTAGCGCATGGGGAGGCGCGCAGCGACAGCGCTAACAAAGGCATGTCGCGGCAGATTGACTTTTTGCAAAAGGAACTATGATTGCCCATGCAGAAAGTGTACCTTTTGAATAAAACCGCTGCGAACGGGTGGCCTGTTCGCAGCGGCATGGTGCGGTTGGCGGGATTTGAACCCGCAAGCTTTCGCCGACGGATTTTAAGTCCGTTGTGTATGCCGTTCCACCACAACCGCATCCCAATTATTGTAATGAATCCTGGTGTTCCTGTCAATGCTTAATAGACCGACCAATGCTGCAGATAGGCAAACAGGTAGAGGAGCAGGCCGGCGATGCACAGCAGCGTTGCGAGCCAATTCGCCCAGCGCTTTTCGGTGATGGCGGCAAGCCCGAGTGCGAGGGGGAAGGCGGCGGTCAGATAGCGCGGCGCGGACAACAGCCAGGTTGCGCCCATGGTCACAACATAGTAGATGATGAAGTAGGCGACATAGGAGGGGCGTAGCTTCTTTTGCGCGCCGATCATGATGGCCAGCGCGCTAAACAGATAGATGAGATTCGGAAGCCACAACCCATACAGCGTTGTGGAACCGCTTGCATAGGCGCTCAAAGCATAGTTGGTCTGGTACTCGGCCGTATTGAAAAACCAGCCCATACCCTGGCTCCAGTGCTGCTGCTGGTATTCAAGAAAGCGGAACCAGTCCCCGGTCAGGTGATAATTGATAAACAGGTACAGACCCAATCCCAGCGGGATCAGCAGCATGGAGGCGAAGTTGCCGATGCTGGCCCAGACAAACCGCCTGTCGGCTGTGCCGGCTCTGTGCGCCCGAACGATATCCGGAATCAATTCAAAGCAAACCGGCGCCAGCAGGAGCACGCCGGGTACGCGCGTAAACGCTGCAAAAAAGCCGAGGATAGCGGAGAAAACATATTGTTTTTTGCGCGCGAGATAAACGCATGCCAAGGTCAGGAACAGGAACAGGCTGTCGCTCATCGGCGCACAGAACAGGCAGCTCGCGGGCAGAATGCAGAGGTATTTCACCGCGCGGAGCGCCGTGCGCCGGTCGGTATCGAGCAGGGCCAGTTCGTAGAGCAGGTACCCGGAGAACAGGAACATCATGTTGGAGACGAACAGACCGGATACCAGATAGTTTTGAAAAACGTATTGAAACAGCCGAACGACGAGCGGATAGAACGGGAAGAACACCATCAGCAAGCGTGCATCGCCCTCCGTCTGATACCCGAATTCCGCAATGCTCAGATAGTGCCTCGTATCGGTTCCAAGTGGATTCCAGATATCCAGCCGATCCAGAATGCCGCCCGAATACCCCTCCTGCAGCACCGTCAGCACATATGCTGCGATGAAGATGAGAACACGGGAGAGCAGAACCAGGAGTACAATTTTGAAAAAGGGATGCATACGCCGCCGGCGGCTGCTGCGCTTGCCCAATTGCGGTGCGGCCGCCGCTTCCGGCTCGCCGCTCCATGCCTGTATCCATTGCGGGATGAAGCGCACGCCCAAAACAGCGAACAGGAACGTCACGACCGCAGCGGCAAGAATGCCGAGGATGCGCTCGTGCGCGTTTGTCAACAACCAATGGGCAAAGCAGGCGACGAGCGCCGCAAGCGGTATGGCGGTCGCGGCAATGCGCAGCCGCATGTTTTCACTGGACGGTACGTTCTCCATATTCTCCATGTGTATGCGTTCAGCGTCTCAAGGCCTTCGGCTTTCCCAAGATCTCCGCGTAGATGAGGCCGTTGCGCACGGCAGCGGGATCCCATGTGAAGGGGCATGCAGGCTCACCGTGCAGTTCCACCCTTGGCGCTTCCGCTGCCGGTTCCGTTTGGATAGTTCTGGCAGCAGCGCGTTTGGCGGCCTTATAAGCGGCAAGCCGGTCAGCAAGCGGTTTTTCGGCATTTGGCGGGCAGGGTTTAAATCCGGTCAGGCTGCTCTCCGTATGCGCATGCCCGCTCTCCATGCTGGGGCGCACGACATGCGGCTCCCGCGCTGCGGGCTGTACCGGGGCGGTCTGCACCGTCGGCTGCACGCGGGGACGGACGGGCGCGGCATGCCTTGCGGGGGTGACGGTGGGCTGCCCCTTGTTCGCCCCCTGCTGGCGCTGCACTTCCTTTTGCCGCTGCGTTTCACGGGCGCGTTGCGCCTTCTTGGCGGAAGACGCAACGGCCCAGATGATCAGACCTATGACAACGAGAAATTCCATAGAATTCTCTCCTGTTCAGATGGTTGACTTATTCAGTCTCCTGCTCGCCGACGTTGCGCTGAGCGGGCGCGGTACCGCGGGAAATGGCATTGCGCATTTCCGTGTCGGAGATCACGTTCTGCATGTTGTAATAGTCCATAACACCGAGCTTGCCCTCACGGAATGCGGTGGCGATGGCCTTGGGAACCTCGGCCTCCGCTTCGATCACGCGCGCGCGCATGCCCTGCACGGCGGCAAGGTTTTCCTGCTCCTGCGCAACGGCCATCGCGCGGCGCTCCTCGGCCAGGGCCTGCGCAATGCGCTTGTCGGCCTCCGCCTGATCGATCTGCAGCTGCGCGCCAACGTTGCGGCCGACATCGACATCCGCAATATCAATCGAGAGAATTTCAAATGCCGTACCGGCGTCGAGACCCTTGTTCAGCACCGTGCGGGAAATCAGATCGGGGTTTTCCAGAACTGCCTTGTGGCTGGAGGAGGAGCCGACGGTCGTAACGATGCCCTCGCCGATGCGGGCGATGATCGTTTCCTCACCGGCGCCGCCGACGAGACGGTCAATATTGGCGCGCACGGTCACACGCGCCTTTGCGCGCAGCTCGATGCCATCCATGGCAACGGCGGCGATGACCGGCGTTTCAATGACCTTCGGGTTGACGCTCATCTGAACGGCGTTGAGCACGTCGCGGCCGGCCAGATCGATCGCGCAGGATTTTTCAAAGTCGAGGGGGATGCCGGCGCGCTGCGCGGCGATGAGCGCGTTGACCACGCGGTCAACGTTGCCGCCCGCGAGATAGTGCGCTTCGAGCTTGTTGATGGAGACTTCCAGACCGGCTTTCGTCGCCTTGATGAGCGGGCTGACGATGCGGGCGGGAACGACCTTACGGATGCGCATACCGACCAGCTGGAAGATGCCGATGTGTACGCCGGATGCACGCGCGGAGATCCACAGTCCCAGCGGAACGAACGTGAAAAACAGAATCAGGAACAGAATCGCAGCGACGATGATGACGAGAGTGACAATAAAACCTTCCATATGAACCTCCTTTGGTGTTTATCAGTGAGCGGAAAGCGCCTTGAAAGCGCCGAGCACGAGATACAGAAAGAGAATCAACCCAGGAACGCCGAGCAGAATGGCGATCCACTGGCGCTTGACGGTTTTTGCGCTGGCGGCGGCTTGGCTTTGCTCGGCCTGTTCGGCCTGCCCGGCCACATCCTTCGCGTTGCAGCGCGGACAGACACCGAGCGAGCGGCCGTACAGCGTACCGCACTTTTTACAGAACTTCATTGCTTTTGCGCCTCAACCAGGATGTGCAGCCCCTGTACATCCGTAATGACAACGGGGGTGTTGACGGGCAGGAAGGCGCCGCTTGTCATCACATCGAGCCGCTTACCGTCAAATTCGGCAATGCCGGCCGGGCGCAGGGGCGTTACCGTCATGCCCGTGTGACCGATCAGCGTTTGCTGTTTTTCATCCGAAAGCGAGGTCGAGCTGGCGTCGATCTTATCGTTCAGCACGACAAAGGAGCGGGACAGGCGGCCACGCTGCAGGGAGCGGATAAAGAAGAGCAGCGCGACGACGATCAGCACCAGCGTACCGGCTGCAATATACGCGGCCGCGGCGGGCGATCCCCAGAACAGCTGCATCACAATGACCGCTACGAGCGACACAATGCCCAGCACCCCGGAAATACCGACGCCGGGTGTGAACAGCTCGATCAAAAGCAAGAGCAGGCCAACCGCAAGACAAATCAATGTCGGGATGGCGGAAGGGCCGAGTATTTCGAGAAGCGCCATAATCTTCCCTCCTTGACCATGTATTACCTCTATAGTATAGCATATCCATCGGGAAAGAAAAGAAAACTTTTTGGAACGCCGTCCAATCCGGCTGGTGGCTGTATCGCGCGAAGATTCTGCGCTTGACAATCAGCGGGGCATTGGCATATAGTATGATATGTAAAGGCAGTGATTGGGAAAGAGTATCCACATGCGGCGCCCAAAAGAGAGAACCGGTCGTCGGCTGAAAGCCGGTTCGGGGTTGTGCGGTGGGAAAGTGCCTCCCATAGCCGCCGGTGACAACGGGCCGCGTGGCCCCTGTATCGCCGGACGTATGGCTGCGTTAAAGCCAGACCGGTCAGAGCGCCGGTCGCGAGAGGGAAATGCACGGCATTTTCAAATAAAGTGGGACCGCGAAGCACATTCGTCTTTATGCAGGCGTTTGTGTTATTTTTTTGGATTGAGGTAAAGCGAATGTTTGACACGTTTCGGGAGGATTTACGCTGCGTTCTGGACCGCGATCCGGCCGCGCGCAGCGCATGGGAGGTGTTCTGGTGCTACCCGGGCTTTCATGCCGTGCGCTGGCATCGGTTTGCGAATTTTTTGTACCGGCACAACCATCGAACCCTCGCACGCCTGATGTCGGAATGGTGCAGGTTCTTTACCGGCGTGGATATCCACCCGGGCGCCACCATTGGCAGGCGCCTGTTCATCGATCATGGCCTTGGCGTTGTCATCGGTGAGACAACGGTCATCGGCGACGATGTGACCATCTATCAGGGCGCAACGCTCGGCGGAACGGGCAAAGAAACCGGCAAGCGCCACCCGACGATCGGCAGCCATGTGACCATCTCTGCCGGTGCCGCGGTGCTGGGGCCGTTCACCGTGGGCGATTACGCCAAGATCGGCGCGGGCGCGGTTGTGCTTTCGGAGGTGCCGCCATGTGCAACGGTGGTGGGCGTGCCGGGCCATGTCGTGCGGCTGTACGATTGTCCGGCGCGGTGCTGCGGCAACCCGGACTGTGACCGCGCCATGCCGGATTGCAAGCAGCGCGCCGCCTGCGCCGAGGCAAAGCGCCAGGCACGGATTCAGACGGCGGGCGAGGAAGGCGTGGACCTCGATCAGGTGCATTTGCCGGATCCGGTGCAGCAGCAGATGCAGAATCTGCTCGAACGCATAGAAGCATTGGAAAAAGCAAACAACCTGTGATATAATCAGTACAATGGAGGATTTGTGATGCAGATTTATAATACCATGACCCGCAAGAAGGAAGAGCTTGTTCCGCTGGTGCCGGGCAAGATCAGCATGTATGCCTGCGGACCCACCGTCTACAACTATTTTCATATCGGCAATGCAAGACCGTTCATCGTGTTCGATACGCTCCGCAGATATCTGGAATATCGCGGCTATGAAGTGGCGTTCGTGCAGAACTTCACGGATATCGATGACAAGATGATCCGCCGCGCCAACGAAGAGGGCACCACCGTGGCGGAGCTCGGTGAGCGGTTCATCGCCGAGTACTATCGTGATGCGGATGCTCTGGGCGTGGAGCGCGCGACCGAGAACCCGCGGGCGACCCAGCATATCGACGATATCATCCATCTCGTGCAGACGCTCATCGATAAGGGCCATGCCTATCCGGCGGATAACGGCGATGTGTATTTTTCCGTGCGCAGCTTTCCGGGCTATGGCAAGCTGTCCGGCCAGAACATCGACGATCTGGAGAACGGCGCCCGGGTCGATCCCACGGAGCAGAAGCGCGATCCGCTGGACTTTGCGCTCTGGAAGGGTGAAAAACCGGGAGAACCCTCCTGGGATTCCCCGTGGGGCAAGGGGCGGCCGGGCTGGCACATCGAGTGCTCGGCCATGAGCATGGCCATCCTCGGCGAATCGTTTGATATTCATGGCGGCGGGCAGGACCTGATCTTCCCGCACCATGAAAACGAGATCGCGCAGTCCGAGGCGGCGACCGGCAAGCCGTTTGCCCGCTACTGGATGCACAACGGCTATATCAATGTGGACAATCAGAAGATGAGCAAATCGCTCGGCAACTTCTTCACCGTGCGGGACATCTCGAAGGAGTTCGATCTCGAGGCCGTGCGCATGTTTATGCTGTCCGTACACTATCGCAACCCGGTCAACTTCTCCCGCGACCTGATCCGGCAGGCGGAGACCGCGCTGACGCGGCTGCGCACGGCGCGCGAGCGGCTTGCCGAGGCGCAGCGCTGCGAGGGAACGGCGGAGGACGCGGCGTGGATCGCTTCGCTCGCCGACTACCGCAACCGGTTCGAGAGCGCGATGGACGACGATCTGAATACGGCCGACGCCATCGGCGTATTGTTCGATTTTGCGCGTGCCTGCAATACGTTCGTCACCGAACCGCGCGGCGGAGAGGCGATCGATGCGGCGGCGAAGCTGTTTGACGAGCTGGTCGGCGTTCTGGGTCTGCTGCAGCACAAGCGGGAGACGGCCGCGTCGGACGAGGCCATGAAGCTGCTTGAGGAGCGCCAGCAGGCGAGAAAGGCGAAGGACTTTGCCCGCGCGGACGCGATTCGGGAGCAGCTTCGGCAGCTCGGCTTCGCCGTGGAGGATACGGCGCAGGGCCCCAAACTGAAACCACTGACGGAAAACAAATAAAGGAGTAAATCTATGACATCATTGTTCGATCTGTTGATGCTTGGCATGGGCCTTTACGTTTTGTTCGCGGGTATCACCGGCAAGGGTCGGTTGTATGCCGCTGACAACGTGAAAAAGGGTTTGGAGCAGAAGTTCAAAAAGACGCTTCGCATCATCTTCCTGTGCCTCGGCGCCTTTATGACGCTCAACGGCGTTGCCTCGCTGCTGCTGGGAATGCTCTATACCAGCAAGGTGGTGCAGGAGGCGACGGAAACCACGGCGGCCGTGTACGAAGTCGTTCCCACGATGGAGCTGGGCGGCTGGAGCTTCCTAACGCCGGAGCTGCTGCAGACGCTGATGACCGTCTTTTTGATTACCACCATCGCATTGGTGATCGTCCTGTTCATCATCATCCGCAAATTCATCGACAGGAATGCACCGCGCCAGCGGCAGAACGCCGATCCCCGTCAGGCCGGCCATGTGCTGCCGGTCAGCGCGTTCGAGTTTGATGACGCGCCCGAACAATCCGAGGGCGACGGCAGCGAGCAGTAAGTAAACACATATAAAAACAGCGCCGCGGCAGTATCCATGCCGCGGCGCTGTTTGATTTTGCTGCGCTGTTTTTTACTTGTCGCCATCGTGGTTCTCGGAAGGGATCGTCTCAAGATCGATCTTTTTGCGGATCTGCTGCATCCGTCCGTCCATTTCGCTGATGATGTCCGCACATTCCTTCAGCTCCTCCGCCACCAGATCGGCGTCCGGAATGTTGTCCCGCTTATAGGTGAGCTGGTGTTCCAGACTGGCCCAGAAATCCATCGCGATGGTGCGAAACTGCACCTCCGCGCGCATGTGCCGCTTTTCCGTCGACAGGAAGATGGGCACATCCAGTATCAGATGCAGGCTCCGGTAGCCGTTTGGCTTCGGGTTTTTGATGTAGTCCTTGACCGCAATCACGGTGATATCATCCTGCCGGGACAGCATGTCCGCGAGCTGGTAGATATCCTCCGGGAACGAGCAGATGACGCGGATGCCGGCAATGTCATTCAGCTTGCTTTCAATGTTCTCAAGCGTCAGTTCAAACCCTCTGCGCTGCATTTTCTGCACGATGCTCAGCGGGCTTTTCAGCCGCGTCTTGATCGACTCAATCGGGTTGCGGTTGTAGCGCGTGGAAAACTCATCGTTCAATACGTTCAGCTTTGTTTCAATCTCGCGCAATGCGCATTTGTTGCGCATCATAAATTCCATAAACGGTCTGGCGCGTTCCAGAATGCGTTCCGGGTGCTCCGCGTTCAGAAGCGATTGAAGCGGACGGTCTTGTGTTTCAGACATGATGGAAACCCTCTGTTTTAGAATTAGCCCGGTGGCTTTGCCTAAATTGTAGCATATTGCCGCGCTTTGTTACAAGTGGCGAAAACCGGCTGGCAAACCGGACCGCTGCGGGCGGGCGGTCATCCGGACGATGAAGGCGGCTTGCGGCATGGCAAGTATGTGGAAGCGCGGGTTCGCGTTGCAGTCCCCGGCGAAGCGATCCGAAAGCCTTCGGAAAGAAATAGGGCGGCTGTGCTGCCGCCCTGTGAAGGCTTTGAAATGGGATTTACTGCTGCGGCATGAAGCCGAGCCGAGCGGCTTCCCGCGCTGTAACCGCCTCGAGTTCGCCCATGGAGATGACGGTCACGCGGCCGCCCGCGTATTCATCGTCCACCCAGGATTTGACCGCGAGCACCAGCGGGTGGGTTTTATCCAGAGCGTGCTCATCCTTCAGGCCGTAGTGGTTGTTGATCCAGTGCACAATGCCGGATACGCCGGAGGTGTTGCTGATGGCGACCGTCGGTGGCCGGTTCAGGATGCTGCCGGTATCGAAAATGTTGTAGATCTCCTCGTTCTTCTGCAGCCCGTCTGCGTGGACGCCTGCCCGGGTCACGTTGAAGTCGGAGCCGACGAACGGCGTCTGCGGAGGGATATTGTAATGCAGCTCCTTTTGATAGTACTCTGCAATCTCCGTGATGACCGAGGGGTCCATGCCGTCGAGCGTGCCGCGAAGCTGCGCATACTGGATGACCATCGCCTCGAGCGGGCAGTTGCCGGTGCGCTCGCCGATGCCGAGCA
>JAQXRK010000044.1 GCA_029218485.1 bacterium
AGGTGTCATCTTCATGAACGACGGTATCAACACCCTTGATCCGGATGCGGAGCTGCGGCTCACGATTATGTCCTCCATCGCGCAGGAGGAAAGCCGAAAGACCTCCGAGCGGGTGAAATGGGGTCAGAAGCAGCGCATGGAGCAGGGTGTGGTGTTTGGGCGCGATCTGCTCGGCTACAAGGTAAGGGGCGGTAAGCTGTATGTTGAGCCCGAAGGAGCAAAGATTGTGCGGCTCATCTTTGATAAGTTCACAAACGAGAACAAGGGCACCCATGTGATCGCACGGGAGCTGCGGGAAGCCGGCATTCACCCCATGAATGTAAGGGATTGGTCAGCCACCGTCATTCTGCGGGTCATACGCAACGAAAAATACTGCGGCGATCTCATTCAGAAAAAGACCTATACGCCCGATTATCTCTCCCACGATAAAAAATACAACCGTGGACAGGAAGAATTTGTCATCCTTCGTGATCATCACGAGCCCATCGTATCGAGGGAGCAGTTTGACCTTGCCCAGCGCATCTTAAACAGTCGCGCGGAGTCTTTGCAGGGCAAGGATAAACACTCGAACCGCTATTGCTTTTCCGGCAAGATCAAGTGTGGCAAGTGCGGCAGGAGCTTTGTTGCCCGCTATAAAAAGCGCAAGGACGGGACGCAGTATAAAACCTGGCGTTGCTTTGAAGCCTCCCGAAACGGCAGTCCTAAAGAGGACGCACAGGGCAACGCCATCGGCTGCAGCAACGACAGCATTCGCAACGAGGATGCTCTGCACATCATGTACCTCGCCACACGCCAGTTGGAGCTTGATTTTGTGGGGATCGTTGCAAATCTGCAAGCCGCTATCGAGGAAGTACTGCGGCAGGACATCAGGTGGTTTGATTACGACGGGATGCAGGAGCGCATTGCGGATACCGAGAAAAAGAAAAGCCGCCTGATTGAACTCTACACCGAAAACCTTATTAACATGGAAGAATTCGTGGCAGAGCGCAAAAAGTGCGACGACGAGATTTGTAAACTCCGGCAGATGATGGAAAGCGCCAAAGCGCAGCAGGAAGTGAATGAAAAGAAAAACGCCATCCTAAAGGAAATCGGCGACACCATACGGGAGATCGTAAACGGCCTCCACTACGACGATGAATTCTACCGCGAAATTCTTGACCGCATGGTAGTGCACGACCGGGAGCACATTGATGTGTATTTGAAATGTCTGCCGCAAAAACTGAGCTTTTTAGGGAAATCGGCGGCGCTGCTCACGGAAAAGTCGGGGAAAAACGGAGAAGAAACCGTGCTTTTGCCCACTTGCGATGCTTCCGTGCCGATATCCGTCAGCGTTGCGCGGATGCGGTCGTCCGGCATGGAGTAGCGCTGGGTCAGATATCGGAGCGAGGCACCGAGTTCGGAATCCGGCCCGCCATACTGCGCCATGAGCAGCTTAGCCATTTTCACATCCGGCTTGGTGATATTCACCGGGTATTCCAACCGTTTTTCATAAATCCACATATGCTGCCCTCCTTACAGTTCCCATGGCCATTTCTGGAATACCCAGCTTCCGGCTTCCGTCGGCGATTGACCGAAGTTCATCAGCGGCCCGTACTGCTGCTCATACCGCTCGATCAACTGCTGCAGTTTCATGGAATATGCCAGATAGTCCGCCTTCGCCATCGCGTCATCCGGGTGCGTATCCAGATAGAGCCGCAATTCCACGCAGGCAAACCGCGCTTCACCGATCTTTTCGAGCAGAGCCCGTTCCATCGCATCCATCAGCAGCACCCCCCTGTATAGTCGCTTGCCAGTTCCGGGAACAGCGTCCCGCGACGCAGCGCTTCGCCGGGGCAAAAGCCCGCGCGATACTCCTGCACCGGAAAATAGACCATTGCCAGCGCACAGCCGCCGACGTCGCCCGCCGCGGTGCAGCCATCCTCGCCGACGTTCCCGGCCACCACGATGTTATCCGCTGCAAGCGGATCCACCGCCGGGACCGGACTGGTGAAGCAGCATGCGTCCCCAGCGGAATATGTGTTTTGCACCATCGAATCATCCTCCCTTGCATGATGCCAGTTTACTGCATACTATGACGTTGGATGGATGTGCGTGCAAGGCGGCATGGATGGACGGCAGCGGCCGCTTGTGTTAGAATGGAAATCATCGATTGAGGAGGGTTCATGAACATCCGAAGCTACCGTGCAGCCGATTGTCCCCTGCTCGCACAGCTCTTCTATGATACCGTGCATACGGTGAACGCGAGGGACTATTCCCCGGCGCAGCTCGCGGCCTGGGCCACGGGAAGCGTGGATCTTGCCGCTTGGAACCGCTCCTTTTTGCAGCACCATACGCTCGTTGCGATTGACGCAGGTCAAATCGTTGGATTTGGCGATATGGACCAGGACGGCTTTCTCGACAGACTGTACGTCCACCACGTGTTCCAGCGCCGCGGCGTAGCCCGCGCGATCCTGCAGCAGCTGGAAGAACAGGCCAAAGCGCGTGGTGTGACTCGCTTTACCACGCACGCCTCGATCACTGCGCGGCCGTTTTTTGAACGATTCGGCTATATGGTTCTGCAAAGGAATCAGGTCGTACGCGCCGGCATATCCCTCACCAACTATACGATGGAGAAGCGAATTTAGAGCGCATGAGCAGCGCCGTTTTTTACGCTTTCCTTGGGCAGTATCGACAAGAACGCTTCTGTTGCTCCCGCAGCCGTCAAACTGGGTGCTGTCGCCCTATGCCGGCAAACCGGTGCCGAAACCGTCCTTGGGTTCTGGAGAATATCAGCTACACCATCTGTCAATCCGCGTTTCGGCATGCGCCATCAAAGCGCAATGGGCTTTCACGCCTTACCGCAAACGGAAGATTTTGGGTTTCAGCCGCAACGGATTGCAGGTGCCCGCGCGGCAGCCGAACAGACCGTCGGATACAAGGATCATGCAGCACATCCATATGCGGGCATGTGTTGGCTGGTACAGCCGCTCACTTGAAACCAGCGAAAAGCACCAAACGGTCAGAATGGGCAGGAAACGAGCCAGCGGTGCAGAATATAGCATGAAAAGGGGGATGACAATATGGAGAACAACGAAAACTTTGGGGGAATGATTCTCAAAGGGTTGAAGTGGGTTTTTTAACGTTTTGTTTTATATTGGCGCTCTATTTATATCGATCATTGCCGCGCTGATAAAGCCATATATGGGGAGAAAATAGTAGCGGCAATGAAGTCTATTTGACAGCCGGGTGAATTCCATTCGCTGCGGTTTTCAAAAAGCCATACTGCGCGGAAAAAGGGGGGACTTGTGTATGAAGCATCGCGGATTCTGGACCGTTATGGCCATCATCTTTCTTCCAATCTATTTCATATACTACTTTTTCAAATGCCTGTTGAAAAATTCCAACGTTTAGTACCGGACTTCGATATTTTTATGCCATCCATGGGCGGCATGGCGCCATACAATATACTTTTCATTTTGTTGCAGGGATTATCCTGCCCTATGCAGCATTTTCCATCCATCAAAAGCCGCCTCGTACAAAAGCGCATGCTCAGAGTTGCGGCGCACGCACATGGAAATCCCCTTCCCATCATACACGCGCCTGCATGCGACAGGATATAGCAAAGAGCAACCTTAGAGCAGGTTGCAAAATATGAAAACAGTAACCAGCAAATCTGACTACTGTTTCCTTTGATATATCGATTTCGTAGGGGTCAAAGAATGGGTTGTGGATGCGGTGCTCAGGTCGTCCTGCGCTCCACAACCTCCGAACAGATCATCATCTTTTTATTGATGCGTTCGCCCTGCAGCAGGGCCATGAGGTTCCTGACCGTGGTCAGGCTCAGGTCGTACAGCATGTTATCGAGCGAGGTCAGCGGCGGGTTGCTGATCTCGGCATATTTTGAATTGTTAATACCGATCACCGCCACGGCATCCGGGACGGAGACCTGCATTTCCGACAGTGCCCGTATGCCAGTCAGCGCCATCAGATCCTCCGCATAGATGATGCCGTCCACCTCCGGGTGCTCGCGGATCAATCGCGCCGTTGCATCGTAGATGTTCGGGATGGAGGTGCCGGATTCCACAACAAGCGGTTCCTGCCCTGCAAAGTATCTCCTGACCCCCATCTCAAAGCCGTTTCTCTTCAGACGGTTGCTGGGCGTATAATGATCGACAATGAAGGCGGGGTGCTTTCTCCCCTTTTCGGCCAACAGCTTGACACAGCTGCAGACGCCGTTCTGCTCATCCGCAATCAGGCCATAGATATTGGGGGCATCCAGATATCCGTTGCAGATCAGCACGGGCGTGGTCGGCAGGTAGGTCAAAATCGCATTGCGGACCGCATCGGTCTGATAGATCGAGCCCATGAGAATGGCTGCATCGACCTTGCGCTGGCTCAGCATCTGCACGGAATGCGCCTGCTCTTCCTCTGCAACGCCCGTATTATAGATCAGGCAGGAGTATCCCTGCTTTGACAGCTCGCGCTCGATATAATACACGCCGTCCGTATGCTGCGTAGTACGGATATCCGATATGAGAATGCCAATCATTTTGGAGGATTGGCTGACCAAGCCTCTGGCCGTTTCGTTCGGCACATAGTGATGCTCTTCCAAAAGCTTCAGAACACGCGCCCGTGTGGTCTTTTTTACATGCGGATATCCGTTGACCACGCGCGAAACGGTGCTCGGAGAAACGCCCGCCAACTTTGCGATATCATAAATTGTTACTTCTTCCACGGCTTCCCCCAAGAGAATTTGATCGCTCTCAGTTTACAACAATCTGCAACTTGCGTCAACAACCTGATTGCGGTTTCAAAGCCATTTTTCCTTGAAAACGTGCTTCTTTTGCACAAAAGTGCGAAAAGTTTCCGAAATCGATGTCATATCAGGAAAATACCAGATTTTGGTGCATTGGGGCTGAGAAAACCTGACACCGATTGTCGTTTTCGATGCCAGCAATCGACCGGATGAGGCCGCCGCCATCGGACAAATTGCTGCAGTGAGCGCATTCTCCGATGCCGGTCGTGCAATGCAAAACACCGGTTGCAACGGGCGGGCACGGTCGCGTATACAAAGCAACGTACAGGCATGATCGCGCGGATTTAGACACATGCATGCGACATACGCCTCAATCACCGCACGGCCGTTTTTTGAGCGGCACGGCTATATGGTTCTCTAAAGCAACGAGATTGTCCGCTCCGGCGTCTCCCTCACCAACTATTGGATGGAAAAGCAGGTTGGAACCGCCCCATCCACTCCACAACCAGACCAGTAAATAAAACGCTTTGAACGGTCAAGGGCCCGCAATCCTGCGCGGGCCCTTTTCATACTTCTATATCCCGACCTGTTCCGGTTCAATAGCCCTTTTGCAGATCGATTACAGATCCGTCGATCGCTTGCACCGAAAGCGCCGGATGCGCATCGTTCCAGACGATCGTTTCTCCATCCCCATCCGTACGGGTTTCCTCAATGCGGCAATACACATTCCAGACGGGCACGAGCAGTCCGTTTTTCCACGAATCGTAGTCGCACACGCGCTGCAGTGAGAGCGTGAGACCGGTGACCGTCACGCGGTAGCTCGTCGTCGTTTCCGGGCGTTCCCCATTGCCGTATTGATAGGCAAGCGTCTGGCTGACGATCTCCTCGATATCTGAAAACGGCAGCAGTGCGGCGCTGTCGGTTACGGTCTCCCCAATCGCCAGCGGCTCACACCATTGAAAGAACAGGATTCCAGAATCGTCGATCAGCAGCTCGACCTGTTCATAATACCATTCGATGCCCGGATAATCCCATTGATCCGCGTAAGCCCCCTCCACCACGCGCGTTGATAAGCCGTCCGCGCTTGAAACCGGGATGTTGCCGACCGTGCGAACGCACCGTATCGCATAGCACTGCCTTTCCACATCCTCCGGCACCTGCGGGTTTTCATACCGGTTCAGCGCCACACGATCGACGATAAAATCCGTCATCCCCGCATCTGTGAGAAACGCTTCCACGAGGCGGCGCGCCTGATACGGCGTGGTGGCAAGCACGCACGACGGATGGGCCGCGCCCTCAGTGGCCGACTCCGCCGTGACGTCCGCAAGCTGATGGTTTGGGAAATACCGCATCAACCGGCCGTGCGCCTCATACCAGCATCCCACATTCCGCATCGGAACGGCATATTCGATCACTCCATCCGCATGCTCGATTCGGCCGAGCGAATCGCTGTCAAACTGCGGCACATCGCGCACGGAAAACTGCTTTCCGTATCCGCCCGGCAGCTCCATCGCTGAAACCGAGCGCACGGTGCCGGTCGGTGCGTTTGGCATGCCGTAGGTTTCGATGGGTTCCGTTTTGTAGGTGCCATCGCACAACTCCCCGCTCGCCGTTTCCGGCGCGTCCGCAAGCGCGGCCCGTATGGTCTCCGCCTGTCCCTGCCGCATCTCCCGATGCCACGGCGCATACGCCATGATGCGCTCAAGCTCGAACAGTTGTGCCTGATATTGCGCCTTGCTGACCACATCAAAATGCGTGTACATCGTTGTATCACCGCAGCAGGCAGCGAACAGACGGCGTGCCTGCTCCTGTGAAAACCCGCCGCGCGTAACGCGAATGACCGGCAGGTGCTCCGCATCCGGCAGCGTGATCGGCACATCGGCGTCAATGCTGATCACGCCACCCTCATCCACGTTTGTCCAATGAAATTGCCATGTCTCGGGTATGCCCAGCCGGTTCATAAGCTCCTCTCTGGCGCTATGGCCGCTTTCATCCGGCTGCGCTCCCTCCTGCGTCTCTGCCAACGTCGTTTCCGGTTTCAATGCCCGTTCGATCAGGCGCTCGGTTTCTGGCTTTACATCAGCTTCTTCCGGCACAGCCGGCGTACACGCCGCCAAACAGGCCAGCAGCAAACACACGATCCATCCCATTCTTTTGTATCCATCCATCCATGCTTCTCCTTTCGCTGCGTACCTCAAAAGTACTTCTATCAACGAAAATGATACGTCCTACGTTGTAAAAATGTCCGCAGTGGATCGTAATGAAAATGTAAATTCGTTTATATGTCACGGGGTTCAAATACGATGGAAACCGCCGTACCCCGCCCCTCGTCGCTCTCGATCAGCAGTACGGCATGGTGCAGCTTTGCAATCCGCTTCACCAATGCAAGGCCCAGGCCCGCATTTCCGCTGCGGCGGCTGCGCGATTTGTCCACCCGGAAGAACGGCTCGCTCACCCGGTCGATGAGCGTTTGCGGAATGCCGCATCCATCATCCGAAACGATGAGCCGGTCGGTCGTTAAGCGAACGCAAATCCTGCTCGCGCCGGCCGTGCAGGCATTGTCGATCAGGTTGAGCAGCGCGCTTGCCATGAGGTCGCAGTCCAGTTGGTAAACGGCATCCGAAACATCGAACCGCAGCGCAGCGCCCCACTGCGAGGCGCGGGCGCGGGCAGGCTGCTCCACCGCGCTTTGCAGCGCTGCGGCCGTGGTTTTTGTCAATTGCAGCGCTTCACTGTCGGACAGTATCATGAACTTCAGCATTTTCTGCGTCAGACGCTCCAGCCGAAGGCCTTCGGTGTGAATATAGTCTATGGCCTCGGCGCGCTGCCGTTCATCCAGCCGCACGCGTTGCAATGCCTCCGCATAGCCGATGATGGCTGTCATGGGCGTCTTGATCTCGTGCGTCAGCGCGCCGAGCAGCATTTTCCTCTCCTCCGCAACCGCAGACACTTCCCGGATATGCGTTTCGACCGTCTCAGCCATGCGGTTGAAGCTCTTCGCCAGTTCTGCAATTTCGTCATGGCTGCGCGCATTGCACGGCACGCGCCGGTCATATGCGCCGTCCGCGATCGCGACTGCGCTCCGTTGCAGCAGTTTGAGCGGTCGAAGCGCACGAAACGTGCAGAGCGAAATGAATCCGGCCGACAGTAGCAGCGCCGCCATGCAGCCTGCCGCAAACCGAACCGCCATGGAGCGCACTCGATCATACGTCCCGGTCATATCGCGCACGAGATAGATCTCCCGCTCCTGCCCCCACGCCGAGTTCGCCTCCGAAGCGGCAAGAAACAACCGGCGCTCGCCAAGCCGCACCGTGCGCTGCCCTGCCCCATCGAGCAGCTTTTTGACGTCGAGGCCACAGGTATTGAACAGTGTTTCGCCCTGATAAACAAGAACAAAGCGGGATGTGCCGGACAAATATTGCCGAAAGAGATGCTCTGCGAGGCTGCGCCGGGCCGCCGCGCCATAGTTTGGATTCACGACATCGGCAAACACGCGGTCATAGGAAGTCGTGAGCATGTCCAACTCCGCCAGAGCGCTCTCCTCGACGGCGGCAATGATGCTCTCTGCGGTGGTGTGCAGCAGCAGGCCGCCGCACGCAAGCAGCGAAATGGACAGCAGCAGAATGGAAAGCAGCGCCAATCGCAGACGAATCTTCATGGCGCCGCCTCCAGCCGGTAGCCAACCTTGGGAACGGAGACGATTGGCAGGCCGGTCTTTCTGCGAAGCTGTGAGATGTGAATATCCACCGTGCGGCTTTCACCGACGAACGAACTTCCCCACACTGCGCTGAGAAGCTGTTCGCGGGACAGGGCGATATTGCGGTTGATCGCCAGCAGCGACAAGAGATCGAACTGGATCGGCGTCATGGAAACGGGAACGCCATCGCGCAAAACGATGCGTTCCTCTCTGCAAATCTCTACCGCACCGATGCGGATGCGCGCTCTTGCCGCGCCGCTTCGCTCGAGCACCTTTTCAATGCGCACCAACAGTTCCAGAATCTCAAAGGGCTTAACGATGTAATCCTCCGCACCGTCGCGCAGGCCCTGCACTTTGCTCTCAATATCGCCACGCGCGGTCAGGCAAATGGCCGGTATGCCCCGTTTTCGCAGCGGCGGCAGAAGCGAAAAGCCGTCCATGCCCGGGAGCATAACGTCCAGCAGTGCCAGATCAAACGGCTCACCGGATTGGATACGCCGGCAGGCCTCTGCGCCGTCATATTCCGGCGCCGGCAGATACCCGGCAGCACTCAAATTCATGACGAGCAGCCTGTTGATCGCCGGTTCGTCCTCAACAATCAAAATCCGCCGCATGGCGTCCCCCCTCCGGCGGCGCTAAGCGCCCCCGCTTCGATTGTAGCGCATCCCGACCCGCCATAACAGCGAAAAATGTAAAAGAGTTGTAAAAATCACTCGACGTCCCATCGTTCGAGGCTTTCCCCGGCCGGATTGTCGATCAGGTATCCGTGAAAGTCGAACCTCGACCCGTGGCAGGGACAATCCCAGCTCTTCTCATCCGGGTTCCATTCCAGCTGGCAGCCAAGGTGTGGGCACTGCGTGTTGACCGCGTGCAGCCGCCCGGTATCGTCCCGGTAGACGCCCGCCTTTTGCCCACCGATATCCACCACGCCGCCGTGCCCGGCCCGCAGGTCGGCCACCATGGCTTCCGGCACCGTCAGATGCTGCAGCGTCAAGCCTTTGACCGCCTGGGCGCCCTCCCGCAGCGTCTCCAGTGCGATTGCGGCATTGAACCGCTGCGGGCTGAAGATCGCGGCATCGGCATTCTCCCTGCCGGTGATCGCATCGGCGAGCAGCTCCGCCGCCGCCATCGAACCGGTCATGCCCCATTTGTTGAACCCTGTCGCCACATACCAGTCCGGCTTGCCCGGCGCATAGAGGCCGATATAGGGCACGTTGTCCGGCGTCATACAATCCTGCGCGGACCAGCGGGCCACCACCCTGCTGCCGGGATACAGTCCCTCCGCCTTGCTCAGAAGCGTTTGATAGCACCCGCCCGTACTGTTTTCCCCGGTGCGGTGTGCGCTGCCGCCCATCAACAGCAGCCGACCGGCCGTTCGAAGCGACAGGTCGCCCTCCGCAGCGCCGACATACATGCCGTCGACCGGGGCCGCGTTTTCGAGCGCCAGCACATAGGAGCGCGCCTGATACATCCTGGTAAAATACAGCCCCGGAAAGTTGATAAACGGATAGTGCGCAGCAAACACGATCTTTCCCGCCGTAACGGTATGATCGTTCACCGACAGCACGTTGTCCTCCACCGCCTGCACCGGGGAGTGTTCAAAGATGTCCAACTCTCTACTCACGCCGTACAGAAAGCGCAGCGGATGGAACTGCGCCTGCCCGGTAAAGCGCACCGCACCGGCCACCGGAAACGGCAGCTGCACGCGGTCACAGAAGGTTGCCGGCAATCCCAGCGACGCGGCGGCCTCCGCCTCCTCCCGGAGCGGCTCCGCCTCCGTCAGCCCGTAGGTGTAGGCGTCCCGCTCCTCCAGCATGCAGTCGATGCCGTTCTCCTCCGCAATGCGCCGGTATGCGCCGATGGCCCGTTGGTTGATGCGGGCGTACTGGCGCGCCGCGGCTTCCCCGAACCGATCGATCAGGCCCCGATAGACAAGGCCGTGCTGGCTCGTGATCTTCGCCGTCGTGCCGGCGGTCTGTCCGCTGCCGACGCGCGCCGCCTCCAGCACCACGCAATCCACGCCGCGCCGGCGCAGCAGAAAGGCCGTCAACACCCCCGCCATGCCCGCGCCGATGACGGCCACATCGGTGTGCAGGTTCTCCGCCAGCGCGGACCGCTCCGGCCGCTCGGCCGTCTGCTCCCAAATGGAATTCATATCGTTCATCACCTCCTGCACAGTTTGCCCGAAAAGGAGGATGAAAAACCACCGTTTTTCCGCTGCGTTTGTCAAAAGCGCGCCGCCCGGCAGCGCCTCGCCCGCATGGCAAAGGCCCCCGCTTCTGCGGGGGCCTTCGTCTGGGATGGGATGGGAGGTAATATTGGGGGTAGTTCTCTCTGGTTCTCTGCTCTGGTTTTAAGATACACCACGGTCTTGTCCTGACAATGGATAGAAAGTGAACTTCCTGTGGAGATGGATGAGGAAACTGTGAACACCGGCAGGGAAACGCGAAAATGGAGAGAATATATATAGCATGGCGCCGGAACAACGAAATTGGCGCCAAGAGGGAGAGGATCATATGCATATTTCCATTTCTGCAAAGAACCTTGAAATCTCTGAGTACCTGCGCGATCTTGTCGAGAAGAAGGTTGGCAAACTCGAACGGTATTTCCCGCAGGACACCGATGTGCAGGTCACGCTTTCCGTGGAGCGCAGCCGCCATATCGTGGAGGTGACCATCCCCTATGACGGCGGCATCATCCGCGCCGAGGAGGTTACCGGCGACATGTACGCATCCATGGACAACGTGCTGGACAAGCTGGAAAAACAGATTCTCCGCCATCGTACCCGTCTGGAAAAGAGCCTGCGCTCCGGCGCATTCAAGCATGAGCAACCGCTCTACAGCGATTCCTACGATGAGTATGACGAGGAGGAAGGTCCCCGCATCGTCCGCGTCAAGCGCTTTCATATCAAGCCCATGGATGAGGAGGAGGCCATGCTGCAGGCGGAACTGCTCGGGCACGCCTTCTATGTGTTTCTCAACGCGGATACCAACGCGATCAACGTTATCTACAAGCGCAAGGACGGCAACTACGGCATCATCGAGCCGGAAAACTGAGCGGTCATTGCCGGTTACAGGGTGTGAAAACAGGGGCGCTTCCCAATGGGGAGCGCCCCTGTTCCGTCAAGGTGCTTTAGGCTGCGGTAAGGCTCCCCCGCCCGCTTCGGCGCCGCGGACCGGGAGCAGGGGCGCTGTCGCGCCGCAGGCTTTGAGCAGCCGTTTCGCGCAGGCAACCCGCCGGGCGGTTCCCATTGGCACCGTGTACCGTCCTCTGCTCATCAGCCGCCCTTTTTCTGCATGAGCTGCATCAAAAGCTGCGGATCCAGCCCCTCCTTGCCGCTCTGGAGCGACTGCATCAGCTTGAGCATCCGATCCATATCCATCGCGCCGTGTCCCCCGCCCTGCTGCGGCGCGCGCTCCGGCTGCGGCTTTGGCGGCTGTACGCCGAGCTGCTTGGCCGCCTGCTCACCCAGTTCTCCAGTCAAAAAGGGGGAAAGCGCATTCAGCAACCGCTGAACGCCAACGCGCCCATGCTCCGTGCGCACGTGTTCTCCGAGCGCGACCACCGCCTGTAGCGGTGAGAAGCGTTCCTTTTGCATGGGCTCGCCCCTCCATTCTCCGTTCTGCGGCAATCTGCCGGGCATATATCGCTGCATATTGACCCCTCCGCTTCGCGCCGCGAAGCTCCCTTTCTATCCGAACTGGCAGTCGGATGCTGCAAAAAGGCCGTTTTTTCGTCAATCCGCCGCCCTCCGCCCGCACGGTGCCGCACGGCCTGCGCGGCCGTAAAAACGAAGTTTCGAATCTTTCCCCTTTGCCAATATTGTATGCAGCAGCGGCGCATAACGTGACAGAAAGCGGCATAGGGTAGAGCATGAAAAGAGATTTGAGAAGCATGAAAAAAGGGACGGCAATGCCGTCCAATGAGCAACTCTCCGGTATGGATCCGTCCGTGCAGCGCCTTCTGGATCGCTACAGCGGGAAGAGCGAGCAGGAGCTGATCGGCGCGCTCATGGGCATGAGCGACGGGGAACGGAGCGATATGCGCCAGTTCGCATCCGAGCTGGCGCCCATGCTCAGCAGAGCACAGCAGCAAAAGCTCGCGGCTCTGCTGCAAATGCTCGATCAATAGCGGCTATCCGGGCGGTAATGCTCGAAAATAATGGCGTCATACGCCCGCTCGAGCGCCGCCTCGCAATCGGTGGGACGCGCCGTCCATACCACGCGCATGGCGCCCATGCGCTCGCACAAGCGCACCGTCCAAGGCTTTGGCCCAACGCGATAGGCCACGAACTGCGCGCGGGCGGCAAAGTTCGAGAACAGGCGGCTCATCAAAAAGGATCTCCAGAGGCCGAGCACGCTGCGGGAGTACCGCATCTGCTCGGACAACTGGCCGCGCAGAATATCCGGTGCGTGTTTGTAGAACCAGCGCACGATGTACGGATCAAAGCTCTCGATGCAGAACGCCCCCGCGTATGAGCGCAGCATGGCAAGCGTCCGCTCGCAAAGGCCGAACCGGTCGCCGCCGGACTTCAGCTCCACGATCGCCGGCACGCGGCCGCCGAGCGCGGCGAGCACCTGAGAAAACAGCGGAATGGTCTCCTCCGTGCCGAACAGGCGCATGCGTTCCGTCAGCTCCGCATAGGTAAAAGCATCGACGCGCGCATCCACGCCGCAGGCGCGCAGGAGCGTATCGTCGTGAAATACGACGATCTGCTTGTCGCGCGTGAGCTGGACGTCCAGCTCCACGCCATAACCGGCCTCCACGGCCGCCCGGAAAGCCGGCAGCGAATTCTCCGGTATGCGCTGATCGGCGGTGTACAGGCCCCGGTGCGCAAAGGTGCGGCGCAGAAACGGCGCGCGCTGCGCATCGCTCTGCCGTCCGGGCGCTATGAAAAACACGAGCGCGGCGCCGAAAACAACCAGACAAATCAGTACAATCCAACCTGTCATATCGTACAATCCTCCCTTGTGATTATAGTGCAAATGCGTTAAAATGTACAGGAGCGGAGCGCCTGCGGATTTTGTCGCGGGCGCGCATCCGGCAGCGTGCCATGCGGCCTTTCATCCCCTCTTTGGCGATGCGGCCCGCTCCGCGCGGCACTCGGCAAGCGCCGTCTGTCCCGCCCGCCCCTGCCGGAAGATTCGCCCGCAGTGCAAACGCCTGCATTCTGTATGCCGGCTCATCCCCAATCCCGGACAACCAAGTCAATGGAGGGCAGCATGAAGCTCAACTACAAACGCACCATCTTTGTCGGATTTGCCTTTTTCCTGATCTGCACCTTCTGGCAGGCATATGATACGATCATACCGAAGATTCTCACCGACAAATTCGGCATGGCGCAGGCTGCCTCCGGCGTGGTCATGGCGCTCGACAACATTTTGGCGCTGTTCCTTCTGCCGCTGTTCGGCTCCATCTCCGACCGCTGCACGAGCAAGCGCGGCCGGCGCACGCCGTTCATCCTCGTGGGAACGATCATCGCCTGCGTTGCGTTCGTCTGCCTGTCGTTTGCGGACAATCTGCAGCGCCAGAATATCGAAGCGGTGGCCGAGATCGACGACCCGGCCGGGCTCTCCGTGCTCTATGACAACGCCTATGAGACCACGCTCAAGACGCCGGATGGCGAGGACTTCGTTCTGAGCGAACGGTTCAGCCGGGAGGAATTCACTGCCATCACCGCCCAGATTGAGCAAAACGGCAAGATGGTGACCAACCCCGATTACGCCAACTATGTCGTACCCGCGCGGCACGCCTACGCATGGCAGCGCACGCAGGCGAACCCCACGCCGCTGATCGTATTCATGGGCATCCTGCTCATCACGCTTTTGGCAATGGCCACGTTCCGTTCCCCCGCCGTGGCGCTGATGCCGGATGTGACAATCAAACCGCTGCGCTCCAAGGCGAACGCCGTCATCAACCTCATGGGAACGGCCGGCGGCATCCTCATCCTCGGTCTCGGCATGGTGTTCTCCACCGGCAGCATCAAAAACGCGCTGATGAACTACACCGTGTTCTTCTCCATCGTTGCGGGCATCATGCTGGTGGCGCTGCTCATCTTCCTGCTCAAGGTGCGGGAGCCGCAGTTCGTGGAGGAAATGCACGCCGAGAGCAAAAAGTACCACCTGGATGCGGAGCCTGACGGCGCAGAGCCGGGCGAAAAGCGCCGCCTGAGCGCGGGCGAGCGCACATCGCTGTTCCTGATCCTCGCGTCGGTGGTGTTCTGGTTCTTTGGCTACAATGCCGTCACCTCCAAATACTCTGTCTATGCGAGCAAGGTGCTCAGCCTCGACTACAACAGCACGCTCATGATCGCCAATGTGGCCGCCATCCTCTCCTATCTGCCGGTCGGCTTCATCGCCTCGCGGATCGGCCGCAAAAAGACAATCCTCTGCGGCGTGGTCATGCTCGGGAGTGCGTTCTTCGTCGCCTCGTTCCTGCGGGAGGGCAGCTCCGCCCTGCTCATGAACTGCATGTTCGCGCTCGCGGGCATCGGCTGGGCCACGATCAATGTCAACAGCTTTCCGATGGTTGTGGAGCTGTCCCGCGGCGGGGACGTCGGCAAATACACGGGCTTCTATTACACGGCCAGTATGGCTGCGCAGACGGTCACGCCGTATGTTTCCGGCCTGCTCATGGATCGCGCCGGCATGACGACGCTGTTCCCGTATGCGACGGTGTTCGTTGCGCTTGCCTTCCTCACCATGCTGTTCGTGCGCCACGGCGACAGCCGCCCGCTTCCCTCCAAAGATGGGCTGGAATCGTTCGCCGGCGGGGATGACTGAAAACCGCCGGAGACAGGCGTGTTTTTTGAGAAAAACGCTTGACACACGGGCGCCGATTCTCTATAATAGTGCTGTTCAAGCAGAAGCGCCCGCTTCTCACCTGCCGGCAGTTGTCAGGCATGGTCACAGGGTTTTGATTACCGGTAGTGGGTGCAGTCTGTACCCACTACTTTTTTATGGAGGTGTTTCGTCATCGCTACGCAGGATCTGATGATCAATGAAGAAATACGCGACCCCGAAGTCCGTTTGATCGATGAAAACGGCGGCCAGCTTGGCATCGTGGGCATTCGCGAAGCACAGGCGCTTGCCGATCAGCGGAATCTGGATCTGGTCAAAATCGCTCCGGGCAGCAACCCGCCGGTCTGCAAACTGATGGACTACGGCAAGTACCGCTTCGAGATGGCAAAGCGCGAGAAGGAACAGCGCAAGAATCAGAAGATCATCGAAATCAAAGAGGTTCGTCTCTCGGCCACGATCGACCTGCACGACATGGAGGTCAAGGCCAAAGCGACGAGGAAATTCCTCTCCGACGGCAACAAGGTCAAGGTTTCCATCCGGTTCCGCGGCCGTCAAATCACCCACGGCGATATCGGTCTGGATGTCATGGCCAAATTCCATGAGATGCTTCAGGAGGTTGCCGTCATCGAACGTCCTGCCCGGCAGGAAGGCCGAAACATGTTCATGGTGCTTGCACCGAAGAATAACTGACAGAAGTCGTAATAAACAGCAGGAGGATCCCGAAATGCCAAAGATCAAGTCCCATCGCGGCGCGGCAAAGCGTTTTTCCCTGACGAAGTCCGGAAAGATTAAGCGCGGCAAGGCGTACAAGAGCCATATTCTGACCAAGAAGTCCACCAAGCGTCTGCGCGGTCTCCGTCAAACCGGCTATATCGCCGAGTGCGAAGAGAAGAAAATCCGCAAGCTGATCCCGTATAGCTAAGGAGGAAACGTAAAATGGCCAGAATTAAGAGAGCAGTCAACGCCGTTAAGAAGCGTCGTAAAGTTTTTAAGCTTGCCAAGGGCTATTATGGTGCAAAGAGCAAGCAGTACCGTGCAGCCAGCGAGCAGGTCATGAAGTCCATGGCCTATGCGTATGTGGGCCGCAAGAACAAGAAGCGCGAGTATCGCCGCCTCTGGATCGCCCGCATCAACGCCGGCGCCCGCCTCTGCGGCACCACCTACAGCCGCATGATCAACGGCCTGAAGCTCGCCGGTATCGAGATCAACCGCAAGGTCCTCGCGGATCTCGCCGTGACCGATATGAACGCGTTCCGCGAGCTCGCGGAGATCGCCGTCAAGGCGCGCGCATAAGCACAACCAGAAACCAAGCGGCAGGCGCCCCTCATCCGGGCGCCTGTTGTGTATCGAGGGAGAACCGATGCGCACGATTACCAGCCGTACAAACGACCTCGTCAAGCAGGCGCGCGCGCTGCAGCAGGCAAAGGCCCGCCATGAACAGGGGCTGCATCTGGCCGAGAGCGATAAGCTCGTGCGGGAGGCGCTCTCCTCGGGCGCGGCAATCTGCCGCCTGTTCGTCGAGGAAGGCCATGCCCTGCCGGAGGCGGTGGGCACCGCGGAGGCGTACACCGTGAGCAGGAGCGTCATGGAAGCGCTTTGCGCATCCCAAACGCCACAGCATGCGTGCGCCGTCGTCCGCACTCCGGATACCACCCCGCCGGCGCGCTACCCAGCCGGGCTGGTGGTCATACTCGATTGCGTGCAGGACGCCGGGAACGTCGGGACCATTCTGCGCACCGCGGATGCGCTCGGCGCCGTCGGCCTGTTCTGCGGCGCAGGCTGTGCCGATCCGTTTTCCGGCAAGGCACTGCGCGCGGCGATGGGATCGACCTACCATCTGCCCGTTTGGCAGGGCGATGCGGCCAACGCGCTCGACCGCTTGCACGAGCAGGGCTTTACCTGCCTGTGCGGCCATCTGCGCGGAAGCGAGAGCCTGCCGCCCATCACCGGCCGGATGGCGCTGGTCATCGGAAATGAGGGCAACGGCGTATCGGACGACGTGGCCGCCCGCTGCGCGCTGTACCGCCTGCCCATGCGCGGCCGGGCGGAATCGCTCAACGCAGCGATCGCCGCAGGCATCCTGATCTATGAACTGAGCGGACAAATGGAGAGGAGAACACCATGAAACGGGCTTTGATCGTTGTGG
>JAQXRK010000045.1 GCA_029218485.1 bacterium
TGGGATGACATCAGATAGGGAACGGTATACTGCTCCCTCCCGGCCCGCCGGTTCAGCTGGCGATAGCGCTGTTCAAACCGCTCGTACAGCTCGCTCGACGGCTTGTTCATGTAGTACAGCACCCGATCGGACACGTGCTCCGGCGCAACCTTCAGCTGGCCGCTGATATGATGCTCGACCAATTCTTTCAGGAAGGTATCGTCCTTATCGTACATGACGTAATCATACCGCACGCCGGAGCGGACAAAGACCTTCTTCACGCCGGGAACGGCGCGCAGCTTGCGCAGCAGCGCCACATAATCCGTGTGGGAAACCTTCAAATTTTTGCACCGTTCAAAGCCAATGCACTGTCTGTCCCTGCAGACGCCGCTCTTGAGCTGCTTATCGCAGGCGGGCTGGCGGAAATTGGCCGTTGGTCCGCCGACGTCATGAATATATCCCTTAAAGTCGGGATCGTGCGTCAGCGCCCGCACCTCCCGAAGAATGGATTCGTGGCTGCGTGCCTGAATGACGCGGCCCTGATGGAACGTCAGTGCACAGAAGCTGCAGCCGCCAAAGCAGCCGCGCGCCGATGCGACCGAAAACGCCACCTCGTCGATGGCCGGAATATGGTCGTGATAAATGGGATGCGGTCTTCTCGTAAACGGCAGCGCATACACCGCATCAAGCTCCGCGGTGGTCAGCGGCAGTGAGGGTGGGTTGGCGACCAGATAGCCCTTCTCGTGCGCCTGCACCAAGCGCTTGCCCCGAACTGCGTCCTGCTCACCGGATTCGAGTTGAAACGCCCGCGCATAGGCCTTCTTATCGGAACTGACTTCCTGATAGGAGGGCAGCAGCACATAGTCCGGCTCGAGCTCCTCAAGGCGATTGACGCGAAAGCAAGAGCCGCGGATGGTGCACAGTTCCCGAACCGGCGTGCCGGCGTCCAGCGCGTCCGCCATCTCAACGATGGATCGCTCCCCCATGCCGTAGAGCAGCAAATCCGCGCCGGAGTCATACAGAATGGAATGGCGCACGCGGTCATCCCAGTAATCGTAGTGCGCAAAGCGGCGCAGACTTGCCTCCAGGCCGCCGATTACCACCGGCACATGCGCATAGGCTTCCCGGCAGCGGTTGGCATAAACGATGGTTGCCCGGTCCGGGCGCAGCCCCGCCCGTCCGGCCGGGCTGTACAAATCCTCATCGCGGCGGCGCTTGGCCACGGTATAGTGGTTGACCATGGAATCGATATTACCGGAGGAGACGAGAAAGGCGAGCCGAGGACAGCCAAGCCGCCGGAATGACGATATGTCCGTCCAGTCCGGCTGCGCTATGATGCCGACGCTGTAGCCGTGGGACTGAAGCACGCGGGCAATGAGCGCCGTGCCGAAGCTCGGATGGTCGATATAGGCGTCGCCGGAGATATATACAAAATCGAGCTGCTCGATCTCCAGCTCGCGCAGCTCTTGGGGCGTCATGGGTGGCAGGGTCAAAATCGGCTTGCGTTTCAATTTGTTTCCTTCCCGGTCGGGTTGTTCCCGTCAGTCTGCGGCTGTTCGGAACCGGCGGACGCTTCCCCGGCGTCCATCTCAACATCCGGTGCACACTCCGCCTGCTGCTCCGGCGCCGTTTCCGATGCCCGCGCCTCCGGTTCTGCCGCCTCATCCGCGGCATCGACAGATTCGACAGGCTCGTCAACAGCATCCTCCGGATCGGCAGACTCGTCAGCCGCATCGCTCGGTTCAGCCGAAAGCGGCGGTTCCAAATCCAGCTCCAGTTCCTCGAGGACGATATCCGGCTGTGCATCAGCAACGGCCGACAGCGGCGGCTCCTCCTCCGGGTTTGCCGGCACGACGGCGGGGTTCACGCGCACGGTACGTCTCATCCGCCCCTCCGGCGCAGCGGGCGTATGCGGTGCATCCGCTTGCTGAATCTGCTTTTCTGCGTCGTCAGCAATCTCGTCGAACTGCTCCAGCTCACGGAGAAGGTACTCCATGGCCGTCAGCATTTCCTGCCGTTCACGCTCATAGGTCTCCAGCTGCTCGATGATTTCATCCAAAAAATAATCCACCTCGCGCATGTCGTATCCCATGAACGAGCGGGAAAATTCTTTATTGACGATGTCTGAAATCTTCATCATGCCGGCACCTGCTCCATTTGCGGAGTGTTATTGCGGAGTCGTTACAGATCGTATTCGTCCTCGCCGTTTCCGACGACGTCGTAATTGTTGGGCGCAACGACAAAGATGCCGCGGGAAATCTTGGACATGGTGCCGTTGAGCGCATACACCGCACCGGACAAAAAGTCCAGAATGCGCTGGGCGCACTCAATTTCCAGTTCCTCCATGTTCACGATAACGGGCTTGCGGTTTTTGATATTGTCAATGATGTTCTGTGTATCCTCATAGCTGACGGGATGATACACGATCATCTTCATGCCGCCGGAAACCGGCAGTCCGCCCGCAGGCGCCTGCTGCGCACGCTCATGGCTGCGCCTTGCCGGCGCCGGCGCGGCCGCGGAACGGCTGTTATTAAAATTGACGACATTGTCATCTCTTCTGCGAGCCGGCGGCTCATCCCGATAGTAGGAATCCTCCTCATCGAGATCGTCCGTCTCCTCAATGCCGATAAAATCCAAAAACTTGTTGTACAGGCTCGCCATCCATACCCCTCCGTTCAAAATATCAAAAAATCTTCAATCCTGAAGATCGTTTATCCGTTTACATTCCGGTTCCGCACGCCGAAGATGCCCGTGCCGACCCGCACCATGGTTGCGCCCTCCGCGATGGCGGCCTCAAAATCATGCGTCATGCCCATGGAAAGCTCCGTCAGCGGGAGCGCCGGATACGCCCTGCACGCAGCGGACAGGAGCTCACGCATCGACGCAAAATAGGGCCGCACCTGCTCGGGAGCCAAGGCGGGCGGGACGCACATGAACCCACGCACGGACAGGTTCGGCATGGCGACTACGCTCTCGAGAAGCTGCATCGCGTTCGCCATGCTGACGCCGCCCTTCTGGGCCTCGTCCCCCACATTGACCTGCAGCAAAATGTTCTGCACGACGCCCAGCTTCGCGGCATGCCGCTGGAGTTGCTCGGCAAGCGACAGGCGGTCGACCGAATGGATCAAATCGGCGACGCCACAGACATATTTTATCTTATTCGTTTGTAGTTGTCCAATGAAATGGACGCTGCATCCATGCTGTTCAAAAAAAGTTAACTTTTCCGTAAGCTCCTGCGCGCGGTTTTCGCCGACTTCACGCAGGCCTGTTTCCAGCGCTTCGGCAATGCGCGCCTGCTCGACAAACTTTGTTACGGCGATCAGCCGCACATCCTCCGGCTTACGGCCGGCCAAAGCGCATGCCCGCAGCATGCGGCTGCGTACATCCTCAACATTTTGTGCAATTGTATTCATTCTTTTACCGCCTGCTTGACAATTCTCTGCCCGGAAATCAACGTGTCGGTTTCGTTCTTCGCGACGATCACCGCATTGTTCTCATCGGCTGCCAGTATGTTGACCGGAACGCGATAGATGGTTTCGCCGCTCTTGACCGCTACGCCCGGTTCCCCGTTCTCATACGCAATCATTTCAACGGGCACCATCATGCCCTGCGCGCTCTTGCTGATGGTCGCCTTGACGGTACGGATATCCAAAAAATCGCCGATATCCACATTGAACTCCAGGATATTGACCACGTTCGTTTCCGTTACGATCGGTTCCAGCGCCGTTGCCTGATAGGTGAGCGTGGAATAATCGTCGAAAACGACATAGTACTGTTCTCCGGCGACGGTGCGCATGGGCTGCTCCGCCTTGGTCACGAATGCGATGTACCAATGCGTATTCTGCACCAGCCGGTACAGTGGCGTCTCGCTGGCCACATCGGCCGCATTTGCGGTGTTTCCGCCCTTGACAACGCTGTTGATGAGCGCCGCATTGATCATGCTGAGCTGTGATGCGTTGAGCACCCGCTCATATCCGTCGAAATAGAAGCTGACAACGCCGCTGCCCGCCGAATTGACAATATTCCGCGTCCAGTTGGCGAGCGTCTGCTCCTGCTCCTGCAGGCTGTTGTACAGCCCTGTCAGCGTTGCATCGGGCTGTACGTTGTTTTGCAGGTATGTCGTTCGTTCCGCCTGCAGACTCTTGAGCGTCTGTTCGAGCTGGAGCATGTCCAGCGAGCTGTCGCCCCGTGCGGAATCGCGAATCTGCGACTCCACGGTGGCAATGCGGCCCTCAATATCCGCAAGGCCGGCCGCTGCGTCCGTCGTGATCAGCTTTCGCTGCTGCTCGTAAATCTCCCGCTGGAGCCGCAGCAGCGTGATCATGCTCTCATCCTGATAGCCGCGCTTAAAGACCTGCGCAATTTGCGCGCCGTTTTGTATGGCCTCGCCCTCGACAACGGAGAAGATGATTTTCTCATACTTCTCCGTGGATACGGCGGACTCATCGCGGATGACGGCTGCAGACACGGGAATGCTTGCGGAAACATCGCCATAACGCACTTCGGCGCTGCCGCCGCCGGAACCGGCCAGCACAATCACGACCGCAATGATGGCGACGAGACCAAACAATATCAAAAAGAATCTTCCGCGGAGCCGAACGCGCTGTCTAGCCATGCCTTACTTGACCTCGTATCCCGGTTTGGATGAACGTCCGTACTGGCGGTCGAAATTCTCCTTGTTTTTCTCGCAATACCGTTCAAACAGCTCGTCGGCGTCCATACCGCTGCGCAGGCAAAGGCTCACAAAAAAGTGCAGCACATCCACGAGTTCCTCCTTCAAAGCCGGTTCATTGATCGGCTTGTGGTTTTTCCACCACTTGAAATTGGACTCCTCCAGCACCTCCGCCAGCTCCGAGATCGTCGCAAGGATCGTCTTTTGTATCCATTCCTCCTGCGTAAAATGGAGATTGCGGCGCTCCTGAATATCGTCGTTGAGCGCCTTTTGCATCACAAAAATCTGTTCCAGCTTGTCCATCCCTGCATCCACTCCCGTCTGTTCCTATTTGAGCGCTTGAAGCAGCGCGTCCTCCTGATGAGCGACCCTGCCCACAAACGAAGCGCAAAGCTGCGATTCGTCCAGCACGATCGGAATCACTCTACGGATATCCTCCATTGTAACACATTCGATGCTGTTTATGGTATCCTCTTCCCGATATTCACGGTTTTGTAACAAGGCGACCTTGCCGATCGTGTTCATACGCGAGCCGCTTCCCTCCAGACCAAGGACATAGCTGCCCTTGAGCTGGGCTTTGCAGCGCTCGAATTCCTCCCGGGTCACGCCCTCATTGCGCAGTTTTTCCAGTTCCTCCCGCATCAGGCGCACAACCTCCACGGCCTGATTCTCACCCGTGCCCGCGTAAAGAGCAAAGGTGCCTGTCGCTGCGTAATAGATCGGGTAGGAATAGATCGAGTATGCAAGGCCCCGCTGCTCGCGGATGCTCTGGAATAACCGGGAGCTCATGCTGCCGCCGATCACATTCGACAGCACCGCAAGCGGATACTGGTCAGCCGCATCGCGGGCGATGCCCGGCAGCATCAGCGTCAGATGTACCTGTTCGATGTCCTTCTGGACGCACTCCGCGCGCGCACCGCCCGGGTATCGCTGCACGAGCGGCGACGCACAGCGGTCGCTCGCTTCCAAGTCCAGCTTTTCCTCCACGAGCCGCATCAGCGCCTCCTCGTCAAAGTGGCCGGCACAGGCCACGACAACGTTGCGCGGCGTATAGTGTTCTTTTCGATAGGCCAAGAGCCGGTCACGGTCAAATGCCAGCACGCTTTCGCGCGTACCCAAAATGGGCCTGGCCAGCGGCTCGTTCTGAAAAAACAGCGCGTTTGCGCGCTCCGCCGTCAGGTCCTCCGGGGAATCCTCCGTCATGAGAATCTCTTCCAGAATCACATGCTTCTCGCGCTCCAGCTCGTCCTCCGGGAAGGTGGAATGGAACGTGATGTCCGAGAGTACATCGATCGCCACCGGCAGGTGCTCGTCCAGAACCTTGGCATAGAAACAGGTGCACTCCTTCGACGTGAACGCATTCAGGCTGCCGCCCACCGCGTCCATCTCCGCCGCGATCTGCTCGGCCGTGCGTCTTGCGGTGCCCTTGAACGCCATGTGCTCAATGAAGTGCGACGCGCCACCCTCGTCCTCCGCCTCGCGCACCGAGCCGGTATTGACCCAGATGCCGACGGAAACCGAACGCACATGCTCCATGCGCTCCATGACAACGCGAACACCATTTTTCAATTCACGAATGACCGTCATAGATTCTCCTTATCGTTTCAATACATTGCCGACCGTTGTCGCCGTATAGCCCCGCTCCTCAATGAAATCCAGTATGGTTGGAAGCGCTTCCAGCGCAGCCGCAGTCGGTTGGAATAAGATTATACTTCCATCAAAAACATGCTCCGATGCACGGGAGGCAATATCCACCGGTTCGCCGCGCGCAGAGAGCAGGTCGCTCGAACACATCACATGCGTCAGACCCAGCGCGTTTGCCGCCTGCAGCGAGATCGACCGGTCGCGCAGGCCCGAATAATAGTAAACCGGCTCAACGCCCGAAGCGGATGCGATCACCGCGGTGGACGCCGCAATGTCCGAACGGATGAGCGCTTCATCGCCGTCCACCATGGGCAGATATCCCATGGTGCCAATCTCATGGCCGGCCTCCTTCATGCGCAGGAGCATCGCTGCATTTGCTTTCGCCCATGCGCCGCTGACGAAGAACGTCATCTTCACATTGCGCTGTTCCAGCAGATCAAGCATGTCCGGCAGCGCATCGGCATCCCAGCTGACAGCACACTCCAGCGCCACCAGACCCTCTCCGCTGCCGTGATAGATGGTGCCGGAGGACAGCGCCGCGATGGCGTCATCCCCAATGCCGGTTCCCGTTACGACATACAGCAAAACGATCACAAGAATGATCAGAACATTGACGCCGTTCATCAAGGCGTCCGCACAGCGTTCGCGGTTCATACGCACCTCCGAAGTTCTGGTATGCTTCAGCGTATTCAGACCGGAACGCACTTATGTACAAAGGGCGTAGCTGCGCTACACCCTTTGCAGACTCTGTCGTTTTGATTTTTACTGCTGATCGGGCGGCAGCAGATCCTTCCGGGTCAGGCTGATCTTGCCCTGCTTGTCGATGTCGATCACGCGGACCAGCAGCTGATCGCCAAGCTGGACCACATCCTCCACCTTCTCAACGCGCTTGTTGGCGAGGCGGGAGATATGCAGCAGGCCATCCTTGCCCGGCGTCAGGTTGACAAACGCGCCGAACTTCTGGATGCTCACCACGGTGCCCAGATACACATCGCCGACCTCGATGTCCTTGACGATGCCGTCGATGATGCGCTTTGCCTCCGCAGCGGCCGCTGCGTCGGGCGAAGCGATGAACACGGAGCCGTCATCCTCAATGTCGATCTTTACGCCGGTATCGGCAATGATCTTGTTGATCGTCTTGCCGCCGCTGCCGATGACCTCACGGATCTTGTCCGGATGGATTTTGAAGGAGATGCTGCGCGGCGCATACGGCGAGAGCTCCTCACGCGGTGCCGAGATGGTCTCCATCATCCGGTCAAGGATGAACAGGCGGCCCTTGCGCGCCTGCTCGAGCGCCCGGGTCAGGATCTCGCGGTTGATACCCTTGATCTTGATGTCCATCTGGATCGCGGTGATGCCCTCACGCGTACCGGCGACCTTGAAATCCATATCGCCCAGGAAATCCTCAAGGCCCTGGATATCGGTCATGATGGCGATATTGCCGTTTTCATCATCCTTGATGAGTCCCATGGCAACGCCGGCAACGGGCTTCTTGATCGGTACGCCCGCATCCATCAGCGCCAATGTGCTGGCACAAATGGAAGCCTGCGAGGTCGAGCCGTTCGAGCTGATGACCTCGGAAACGAGGCGCATGCAATACGGGAACTCCGCTTCGGAGGGAAGCATGGGCAGCAGCGCGCGCTCCGCAAGAGCGCCATGGCCGATTTCACGGCGGCCGGGGCTGCGGACGGGGCGGGTCTCGCCGACGCTGTAGGGCGGCATGTTGTACTGGTGCATGTAGCGCTTGCTGTCCTCGAGGCCGATTCCGTCGAGAATCTGCGCTTCACCGATCGTGCCGAGCGTGGCAACGGTCATGACCTGCGTCTGGCCGCGGGTGAAGACCGCGCTGCCATGGGTGCGGCCGAGAATGCCGACCTCGCTCCAGATCGGGCGGATCTCATCGAGCGCACGCCCGTCGGGACGGATGTGGCGGTTGATGATCTTGTCGCGCACGATCTCCTTGGTGATGTTATACAGAATGGCGTCCACATCCTTGGCGGAATCCGGATAGGTCTCCGAAAACGCCTCGATGGTTTCCTCCTTCACCTGCTGGCTGCGCGCTTCCCGCTCATAGCGGTCAAACGTGTCGAGCGACCACTCGACCTTATCAAACGCATAGGCGCGCACTTCCTCGGTCAGCTTCTCGTCGGGATGGTGGATCTCAACCTCCATCTTCGGCTTGCCGACCTCTGCCTGAATCTGCTCGATGAAGGTGACGATCTTCTTGATCTCTTCATGCGCATACAGGATGGCGCTCAGCATCTCTTCCTCGGTGACCTCATCCGCACCGGCTTCCACCATCATGACCGCGTCGCGCGTACCGGCCACCGTGAGGGACAGGCGGCTCTTCTCGCGCTGCTCGCAGTTGGGGTTGATGATATACTCGCCGTCGACCATGGCGACGCTGACCGCACCGGTCGGTCCGGCAAACGGCGCGTTGCTGATGGACAGCGCGATAGACGAACCGTTCATCGCAACGATATCGGGGGTCACGTCCTGCTCAACGGAGAGAACGGTGGCAATCACCTGCACGTCGTTGTAGAATCCCTTCGGGAACAGCGGGCGCAGCGGCCGGTCGATCAGGCGGGAGGTCAGGATGGCCTTCTCGGACGGGCGACCCTCACGCTTGATGAATCCGCCGGGGATCTTGCCGACCGAGTAGAGCTTCTCTTCAAACTCGACGCTCAGCGGCAAAAAGTCGACGCCGTCACGCGGGGCTTTGGCCACGGTTGCACACACCAGCACTGCGGTATCGCCGCAGCGCACGAGGCAGGAACCGCCTGCCTGTTCGGCATACTTGCCGGTTTCGACGGTCCATGTACGACCGCCAATTTGCGTTTCAAATGTTCTTTGCATTGCTTTGGTTTGCTCCTTCTTTTCCTTTATCTCATTTCATTACATCCGTAAAAGAAGGCGATCCGCTCAAACGGCGCACCCGAAGCGGTCATCTCTTCGGATACAGTAAAAAAAGGCGGGTTCAAGCCCCGCCCTTATCTTTACTTTCTGAGGTTCAAGCTTGCAAGGATCGCTCTGTAGCGCTCGATGTCCTTCTCCTTCAGATAGTTCAGAAGGCCTCTGCGCTGACCGACCATCTTGAGCAGGCCGCGGCGCGAGTGATGATCCTTCTTGTGCAGCTTCAGATGCTCGTTCAGATGGTTGATCCGCTCTGTAAGCAGCGCAATCTGTACTTCCGGGGAACCCGTGTCACCCTCGTGGAGCGCGAACTTTTCGATGATTTCCTGTTTCGTCATGTTTGTATCCTCCATTATTCTGTATCCCCGTCAACAGAGTAATGCGTCGGAGTGTCGCAAAACCATGTAGTCGGTTCAAAATCTTTAG
>JAQXRK010000046.1 GCA_029218485.1 bacterium
GGCACGGCGGAACATATCGCCGCAATCCGGCAATACGGGCCTTGCCCGCTGCACCGACTGACATTCATTCAAAAGTTCTTATGAAGACGGCGGATGTTGGGAAAAAGGGGGAGCAGTTGGCGCTCCGTTATCTGAAACGGCATGGGTACCGGCTGCTGGAGAGGAACTATCGCTATGGCCACTATGAGATCGATCTGGTCATGGAGCAGGCCGGATGTATCGTGTTCGTGGAGGTAAAGGCGCGCAGCGACACCTATTTCGGCACGCCTGCCATGGCGGTCGATCGCCGCAAACAGCGCTGCCTGCTGCTGGCGGCGCAGGGCTATCTGGTGGAGCGTTGCCGCGAGGAATCGCCTGCGCGCTTTGACATTGTGGAGGTCTATCTGACAGAGAACAGGATTCAACATATTGTAAACGCTTTTTCAGGTTGATTGCGCTTCTATTTTGTCTATGCTATAGTGTGTTATGGAAACCAATGGGAATAACGTAGATGAAGAAGGTTTTTGCATGCGAAAGTTTCTTGCGGTCGCGCTGATCGCTTGTTTGTGCCTGTTCCCGGCAGCGGCACAGGCCGATGACGATCATGTTTCCGGCGACAATCTGATATTCAATCCCGATTTCTCCGAATCATCTGAAATTCTGCCGCTTCCGGTGGGCTGGGTGCTGGACGCTTATCGAAACGACGCATCGTCTGTGCAGACCTCGCTGGAAGTGCAGGAGGATGGGTCCGTTGCATTGCGCCTTGCAAACCCCGTTGCAAATGATTCGCGCGTGTATCAGCAGGTCGATGTGGAGAGCGGCACCGTATACCGGCTGACGGCTTTGGTGAAAACCGAGTCGGTATCCGGTGGGCAGGGCGCAACCCTTTCGATCGACAACTACAGCCTTGACGGAAGCTATTGCTATTCCGAAAGCGTGTCGGGTGATGCCGGTTGGACGAGCCTTGCACTCTATTTTCGAACCGGAGAGCAGCAGACGCAGATTCGCGTTGCGCTGCGGCTGGGCGGCTATGGCGCGGAGAGCAGCGGCGCCGCCCGGTTTTCGAGCGTTGCATTATATGCCTGTGACGATGTGGAAAGCGGTGTGATTATCGATCTGGCCAATGCTGCGGGCGATTCCGCATCATCCGTATCGAATACGGATCATACTGCCGAATCGGAGCAGAGCGGCATGTCGGCATTTTCCATCATGCTGGTGGTCTGCGCGATCATCGCCGCAGCCTGCGGCCTGCTGTACGTCCGCGTACTCAGAAATGAGGCGGATGGCATCAGAAGTCCAAACCGCCCCAATATGGTGCTCGGAATCGTCCTTACGATCGCATTTGTGCTGCGCCTCGTTCTGTCGCTGATTTTTGTCGGTCATCCGACCGATATCGCCTGTTTTATGGCGTGGGGTAATGCGGTGTTGGAACATGGCGTATCCGGCTTTTACACCTCCGGCATGTTTGCCGATTATCCCCCGGGTTATATGTATGTCTGTGGCGCAATCGCCGGGCTGTGCCGTTTGCTCGGCATCTCCTATGGCAGCCCGGGCATGGTATTTCTCTATAAGATTCCGGCGACGCTTGCCGATATTGCCTCCGCATGGCTGGTGTACCGCATTGCAAGGAAACAGGGCGTCCGGGAGGTCTTTGCGCTGATGCTCGCGGGTTTGTTGGCGCTCAACCCGACCGCCATGTTCATCTCCGGCGCATGGGGACAGATCGATTCCGTATTGACGCTTGGCATTGTAGCCGCATGCTACCTGCTGCTCGGGGATCGCCTGATTGTTGCCGGCGCGATCTATGGCCTGGCGATCCTGTTCAAACCGCAGGCGCTGATGTTTGGCCCGCTCCTTGCGGTGGCTTATTTTGTGAAGATCTATCAATCCAGACCGCGCGGCAAGGCCATTTTGCATACGGTTCTTGCCGTTCTGTCGGCGTTTGCAGTTCTCTTTTTGGGGGCGCTGCCGTTTAAGGGGACGCAGCCGTTCGGCTGGTTGATCCAAAAATATCTTGCCACAACGACCTCCTACCAGTATGCGACCATCGAAGCGTTCAACTTCCCGGCCCTGCTTGGTGACAATTGGGAACCGGTGGATACGCGTGTGCTGGGCATTCCCTATTCCATTTGGGGCCCGCTGTTCATCGGCCTTGCCGTTCTGCTCGGCGCCGGGCTGTATGTCTTCTCTTCACGGGAGCACACCCTGGCCGGCGGCCGGCAGCAGCGCGTGTCCGCTCCGGTGCACGAGGGCGCGCTGTATCTTTCGGCGGCCTGCATGCTGGGCATGATCTTCACTTTTGGCCACTATATGCATGAGCGATACCTGTTCCCGGTATTGCTGCTGCTGCTCATGGCTTACCTCTATGAGCGCGACCGCCGAATCCTGATCAGCTTCTGTGGCATGACGGTCACGCTGCTCATCAACGCGCTCGCGGCCATGTACATCGTCGATCATCAATGGCTTCGCGGGTCGGTTTACGATGCCATTACGCGCACCGGGGCGGCACTGGAACTGGTCAGCTATTTGTACCTGCTCTGGATTTCGATCGATATTCTGATCCGTGACCGCGTCCATAAACCGGTCGCTGCCAGGTCGCCGGTGCTTACTCCCCATGAAACCAAGCGGACGAGCCGGGCTGACAGCTCGCCCGTCCTGCCGCCGCTGCCGACCGACAATCGCTTGGTGTATACGAGGAAAGATCGCTGGCTCCTGCTGGGACTGGTGCTGGTTTACGGCGTCGTTGCTTTGACCAATCTGGGCACGCTTTCTGCACCGGAAACCTATTGGCAGCCGGAAACGCCCGGAGAAACGATCACGGTCGAATTCCCGGCCGAGACGACAGTCGGCGAATACTGGGTTTACGGCAACATCCAAAACAACGGAATCCTGCTGCTTCGGACCGATGACGGGCATGAGGAAACCTATACCCAGACCTATGATGTGATGTTCCGCTGGGACCGGGTGCAGACGGCGTTCACCGCGCGCAGGGTCGAGCTGCAGCTCTACTCCGGGTCGCTGAAGCTGAACGAAATTGCATTTTTCGACACGGAGGGAAACCGCATCGATGCGGTGGTTCTGCATCCTTCCGGAACGCAGGCGGCGCTGCTCGATGAGCAGGATACCGTGCCGGACAGGCCGTCCTACTTCAACGGCATGTATTTCGACGAGCTGTATCATGCGCGCACCGCCTATGAACATCTGCACAACCTCGCGCCCTACGAGAATTCGCATCCGCCGCTCGGCAAGCTGATCATTGCCGTTGGCATCGCCATATTCGGCATGAATCCGTTCGGCTGGCGGATCATGGGCACGCTCATCGGCATTGCCATGCTGCCGGTGCTGTATGCGTTCGGCAAGCGCCTGTTCAAAAAAACGGAGTATGCCTTCTTGTGCACGGCTCTGTTCGCGTTTGATTTCATGCACTTTACGCAGACGCGCATTGCCACGATCGATGTCTACGCCGTGTTCTTCATCCTGCTGATGTACTACTATATGTACCAGTACATCACGATGAACTTCTTTACCGACGGGCTTGCCAAAACCCTGAAACCCCTTGCGCTTTCGGGCCTGTTTTTCGGGCTTGGCGCGGCCAGCAAGTGGACCTGCATCTATGCCGGCGCGGGCCTTGCTGTGCTGTTCTTTGGTTCGCTGCTGGCACGGTACCGCGAGTATGCGGCGTTGACGCAAAGGAGCGGGGAGCGGCAGAGCGCCCAACTGTCGGCCGAAAAGCCGGAGGAGAAGCAGGGCACGGAGCGGGAGCGCGAGCTGGTGAAGCCGTTCTGGAATAACGTTCTGTATACGCTGCTCTGGTGCTGCCTGTTCTTCCTGCTTGTACCCTTCACCATCTACTTCTGTTCGTATCTGCCCTATTATATCTATGAGGCCGGCAGAACGGAGGGATACGGCTTGGCCGATGCATTCGGCACTTTCTGGCGCTATCAGGACTTCATGTACTCCTACCACAGCGGACTGACCGCAACGCATCCGTACCAGTCGGCCTGGTGGCAGTGGCCGTTTACCATGCGCCCGATGTGGTATTATTCGGGAAATGACGCCGCTGCCGGAATCGTGTCGACGCTGACCGCGTCCGGCAATCCGGCCGTCTGGTGGGTGAGCACGGTCGGCACGGTTGCACTGCTGTTCCTTCGCGTTTCGGGTTCGGTGAAGCCGGATCGCGCGCAGCAGATCTTCTGCGTCGGCGTCCTGGCCAATTACCTGCCGTGGGTGCTCGTGCCGCGCTGCACGTTCATTTACCATTTCTTTGCCACGGTGCCGTTCCTGCTGATGGCGGCGGTCTATCTGCTGCAGAAGGGCGAGGAGCGGTATCCGAAGCTGGCCTGCGTCAAATGGATATGGCTCGGGCTTGCGGTGCTGTTGTTTGTCCTGCTGTACCCGGGACTTTCGGGCTTGCCGATTCCCGCATGGTGGGGCGCGATCATCAAACATCTTCCGGGAGGAGCATTGATGTATGGAGCATAAGGAGCAGCAATCCGGTGCAAAGCGTACCGTGATTCAGTTCATAAAGTTCAACATTGTCGGCGTGTTGAACACGCTGGTCGACTTTCTCGTTTTTCAGGCGCTCAACCTGCTGTTGGGATGGACATATCTGGCGCAGGTCGCTGGCTATTGCTGCGGCATCATCAACAGCTATGCGTGGAACAGCAATTGGACATTCCGCGATAGCCGCACGCGCAGCGCGCGGGAAAAACTGCTGTTTTTGATCGTCAATTTGGTTTCGCTCGGCGTATCCCTCGGCGTGATGTGGTTCTGCCGGAGCGTGCTTGTGATCGATGATGCATGGGTCGCTTCCTGGATGCCGTCCTTCCTTACCTCGTTTATCAAGGGGGATACGGTTTGCAAGCTGATCGCCATGCCGTTTGCCATCGTTGTGAACTATGTTGGGAACCGCTTGTTCGTCTTTAACGAAAGCGATGGGGTGAAGGGGGAGTAAATCCATGCTTGCACGCGTGACAAGTCACGGCTTAAACGGCATTGGCGGCTTTTTGGTCACGGTTGAAGCCGATCTTGCGGGCGGATTGCCGGCCTATGAGACGGTAGGGCTGCCGGACGCCGCCGTGCGGGAGTCGCGCGATCGCGTGCGGGCCGCGATTAAGAACTCTGGGTTCACCTTTCCCACGGCGCACATTACCGTCAGCCTCGCGCCGGCCGGTATGCGCAAAGAGGGCCCCATATACGATTTGCCGATTGCCATTGCGCTGCTGGCCGCCTCCGGCCAGATTCCGCTGGAGGCAGCGGATGGGTTGGTGATCTTTGGCGAGCTGGCGCTGGATGGAACCGTGCGGCCGGTGCCCGGCGTACTGCCCATGGCGCTTGGCGCCTATGCAAGCGGCAGCCGTGTGGTGGCGCTGCCGGCCGAAAACGCGCTCGAAGCCGCCTATCTTGCCGATTTGACCGTGCTCCCCGTGCATACGCTGCGTGAACTGGTGGCGCATCTGCGCGGCACGGAGCGAATCGAGCCGGCTGCCGTACAGACCTGGGATCCGAAGCGAATCGACTTTGGCGTTGATTTTTCCGATATCAAGGGGCAGCAGGGGGCCAAGCGGGCTGCGGAAATCGCCGTTGCAGGCGGGCATAATCTGCTCATGATCGGTACGCCCGGGTCGGGCAAGACCATGCTCGCGCGTAGCATTCCCTCCATTCTCCCGGAGTTGACGCTGGAAGAAGCGCTGGAGATTACGAAAATTCATTCCATCGTGGGCGCAACCGCGGGACAGGGCGTCGTGATGGAACGCCCGTTCCGTTCGCCGCACCATGGTGCATCCGCGCCGGCGCTCGTTGGAGGCGGCACGCACGCAATGCCGGGTGAAGCAAGCCTCGCGCATCTTGGCGTGCTGTTTTTGGACGAACTGCCGGAATTTCAGCGCGATGTGCTGGAGGCGCTGCGGCAGCCACTGGAGGATGGCGTGATCACCGTCAGCCGTGCCGCGGCAACCACCACCTATCCCGCTGCTTTCATGCTTGTGGCGGCGATGAACCCCTGCCCGTGCGGCAACCGCGGGTCGCGCACGCAGCATTGCCGGTGCACGCCTGCGCAGGTGCAGCGCTACCGGGCCAAGATTTCCGGCCCGCTGCTGGATCGGATCGATATTCAGATCGAGATGCCGGAGGTGGGCTATGCGGAGTTGAGCGATCGCTCCGCCGGCGAGCCGTCAAGCGTGATCCGCGCGCGCGTAAACGCGGCCAGAGCGCGCCAGCGTGCCCGGTTTGAGAACTGCGGTATTGTGTGCAATGCGCAGATGAATGCGCGGCAGGTCAAGCAGTTTTGCAGCCCGGACGCCGATTCGGAGTCGCTGCTCCGGCAGGCCTATGCGCAGCTCAAGCTCTCTGCGCGGGCATACCAGCGCATTTTGAAGGTCGCCAGAACGATTGCGGATGTCGAGGGCAGCGACAACATCCGGCGGGAGCATTATGCGGAGGCGATCCAGTACCGCAGCCTCGACATGACGGGAAGGTAAGGAGGACTGTACTTTGGCGCAGATGCGAGAGATGGACGATACCTGCAGACTGCATCTCTGGTTGCATTATGGCGTGTCGGGCAATGCACATGCATTTCGACAGGCAAAGATGCACTTCCCCGATCTTCAGGAAGCCTATCGCCTGGCAGCAGCAGGGTCCCGCACGGGCTTTTCGTTTCTGTCGGATACGGCTGTAAACCGATTGATAGAGGCGGCGGACGAAGCATTTTTGGATCGGTATACCGGCTGGCTCAGCCGGCATCGGGTTGGCGTGTCCCTGCTGATGGATGAGGACTATCCGGCGCTGCTGCGCGAGATCAGCGATGCGCCGCCGCTGCTGTTTTATCGCGGCAGGCTGGAACCTTCTCCGCGGCTGCCGGTCGCCATGGTCGGGTCGCGGCTTTGCACGCAGTATGGCCGGGAGGTTGCGCATTTGTTTGCGCATGACCTGACGGCTGCGGGCTGCACGATCATCTCCGGCATGGCGGACGGCATCGATGGCTGCGCGGCGCGCGGCGCGCTGTCCTGTGAGGAATCGCCGTATCCAACCGTCGCGGTGCTCGGTTCTGGCATCGATGTGATTTATCCAAGCTGTCATCGCGACCTCTATGAGGAAATTGCCGATCGCGGCGCAGTCATCACCGAGTTTCTGCCCGGAACGCGCCCGATGCGGGAAAACTTTCCGATCCGCAATCGAATCATGAGCGGGATGGCGCGGGGCTTGATCGTCGTCGAAGCGGGCGATCGGAGCGGCACCAGCATCACCGCCGGTTATGCGCTCGATCAGGGCCGCGAGGTATTCGCCGTCCCCGGAAGGCTGACCGATTTGCAGAGCATCGGCACCAACCGCATGATCCAGCGCGGCGAAGCAAAGCCCATCTTCTGCGTTGCCGATGTGCTTCAGGAGTTTGAACAAATGGATGATTATGACGCCTTTCAATCCGGTCCAAAGCGCATTGCGCTGGATACGCTTTCGCCCGATGAACGGGCGGTCTGCAGCGCTTTAAGGACGGAATCGCGCAGCTTTGACGATTTGGCGGAAATGCTGTCCCTGCCGGTAGGGCAGTTAAACTCGCTCTTGACAGGCATGCAGTTTTCGGGAATAATTAAGCCACTGTCCGGGCGCTTATATGCGCTGGACACGCTGAATACCGTTTTGGTCGACGATTCGTCGGCAAATGAAGGTTTGGAGGATGATTTGCATGGCTGAGTCTCTGGTCATCGTGGAGTCGCCCGCAAAGGCGAAAACGATCGGAAAGTTTTTGGGCAGCCATTATCGAGTTGTCGCTTCTAATGGTCATGTACGCGATTTGCCAAAGAGCCAACTGAGTGTTGACGTCAACAACCATTTTGAGCCGAAGTACATCACGATCCGCGGGCGCGGCGAAGTGCTGGAACGCATTCGCAAAGAGGCCAAGAACACCAAAAAAGTGTTCCTCGCAACCGACCCTGATCGCGAGGGTGAAGCAATTTCATGGCATCTTGCACAGGTGCTGAACATGGATCCCGGCAGCAAATGCAGGATTGAGTTCAACGAGATCACTGCGACGGCCGTCAAAAACTCCATCAAGAATGCCCGTGCGATCGATATGCGCCTCGTCAACGCGCAGCAGGCGCGCCGCGTGCTCGACCGGCTCGTGGGGTATGAGATCAGCGAGGTGCTTTGGAAAAAGGTGCGAAAGGGCCTTTCTGCGGGGCGCGTGCAGTCGGTAGCGATGCGCATCATCTGCGACCGCGAGCGGGAGATTGCGGCGTTTGAACCGGAGGAGTATTGGCAGGTTACCGTGCAGCTCCGGGAACCGGGCGGTAAGAGAACGTTTGAAGTCAAGTATTATGGCGAGAACGGCAAGAAGTGCGAGCTGCATACCGAGCAGGATACGGAAGCGCTGCTTGCGCGCATCAAGGGACAGCGCTTTTGCGCCACCGAGGTCAGGAGCGGGGAGAAAACGCGCCATGCCGCGCCGCCGTTTACGACGAGCAGCCTGCAGCAGGAGGCGGCCAGAAAGCTCAATTTTACCACCAAGCGCACCATGATGGTTGCGCAGCAGCTCTATGAGGGCGTGGAATTGGGCGCAAGAGGCCCGGTCGGCCTGATTTCCTATATCCGAACCGATTCCGTACGCGTGGCAAGCGAGGCGCAGCAGGCAGCGCTTGCCTACATTGAATCACGCTTCGGAAAGCAATACGTTCCGCCAAAGCCCAATGTCTATCGCGGCCGTGCCAGCGCGCAGGATGCGCATGAGGCCATCCGGCCAACCGATATTCAGAATACACCGTCGGCAGTCAAGGAATATCTGACGAACGATCAATGGAAGCTGTACAAGCTGATCTATGAGCGCTTCCTGGCCAGCCAGATGACCGATGCGCGCTTCCAGGTTACGACCGTCACATTCGATGCAAACGGCTGTACGTTTAAGGCGAACGGCTCGCGGGTCTTGTTCGATGGCTTCACCGCTGTCTATACCGAGGGCAGGGACGAGGCGCAGGAGAAGGAGGTCACGCTGCCGGCCATCGAGGAGGGCGAAATCTTCGAGCAGTGCGGCGTGGAGAGCGATCAGAGGTTCACGCAGCCGCCGCCCCGCTATACGGAGGCGACGCTGGTCAAAACGCTGGAGGAAAAGGGCATCGGCCGGCCGAGCACCTATTCTCCGACCATCTCCACGATCATTGACCGCGGATATCTCATGCGCGAGAAAAAGCTGCTCGTTCCGACAGAGCTCGGCACCACGGTCAACGACTGGATGTGCGACAACTTCCCGGACATCGTGGATGTCTCCTTTACGGCCGATATGGAGCAGAAGCTCGATGGCGTAGAGGAGGGTGAGGTCGAATGGACCAATATGCTTTCGAAGTTCTACGGCCCGTTCCGCAAGTCGGTGGAGGAAGCGCTCCCGCGGGATCCCATCCGGCTGCCGGATCGCGTGTCCGACGTTGTGTGCGATAAGTGCGGCGCGCTGATGGTGTATAAGCTCGGCCGGTACGGGGAGTTTTTGGCGTGCCCCAACTACCCGTCCTGCAAGAACACCAAGCCCATTCTCGAAAAACTGGACGTTCCCTGCCCGAAGTGCGGCGCGGCGCTCATCAAGCGCAGGAGCAAGAAGGGCACAAAGAAGGTGTTCTACGGCTGCGAAAGGTACCCGGACTGCGATTTTGTTTCCTGGGATAAGCCGGTGAACATGCGTTGCCCGCAGTGCGGCAAGCCTATGGTGCAAAAGACCGGCCGTAACGGCAGCTATATCGCATGTATGGACAAATCGTGCGGCTATATCCACCGCGGCGGGAAAAAGGAGAAACAGGATGAGTAGGCCTCGTGTCAGCGTGATCGGCGCCGGGCTTGCCGGCTGTGAAGCGGCGGACCGTCTGGCGCGCTGGGGAATCGCGGTGGACCTGTTTGAGATGAAGCCGGGGAAGCGCTCTCCCGCGCATAAGGGGGATGGGTTTGCGGAGCTGGTTTGCTCCAACTCCCTGCGCTCCGATCAGCTTACCAATGCGGTCGGCCTGCTGAAGCAGGAGATGCGGCAACTGGACTCTCTGATTCTTCGCTGCGCGGATCAGACGCGGGTCCCGGCCGGTGGCGCGCTGGCGGTGGACCGCGAGGGCTTCACCGCGCTGGTCACAGAGCAAATCCGCAGCAATCCGCTCATTACTGTGCATGCAGAGGAGTGTACGGAGATTCCGGACGCCCCGGCCATCATCGCAACCGGTCCGCTCACATCGGAGACGCTTTCGGAGCGCATCGGCGCGCTCGTTGGCGGCGGCCTGCACTTTTACGATGCGGCGGCACCGGTTGTTACCTATGAGTCGCTCGACCACAGCAAGGTATTTCGCGCTTCCCGCTATGACCGCGGCGCCGACTATCTGAACTGCCCGATGACGCGGGAGGAATACTTTACATTCTATCATGCGCTCATCAGCGCGGAGACCGCGCCGCTGCATTCGTTTGAAACGCCGCGTGTCTTCGAGGGATGCATGCCGGTTGAGATCATGGCAAAGCGGGGCGAGCTTACCCTTGCTTATGGCCCCATGAAGCCTGTGGGATTGGAAAAGGACGGCAAGCGGGCGTTTGCCGTGGTGCAGCTCAGACAGGATGATGCGGAAGGACATCTGTGGAACATGGTCGGATTTCAGACCAATCTAAAGTTCCCCGAGCAGCGCCGTGTCTTCGGGCTGATTCCCGGTTTGGAACATGCGGAATATGCGCGCTATGGCGTCATGCACCGCAACACGTTTCTGCCGAGCCCCGGCCTGCTCGACTGCCGGTATCAGATGATCGCCCGGCCGGGCCTGTTTTTCGCGGGGCAGATCACGGGCGTAGAGGGGTATGTGGAATCTGCCGCCAGCGGCCTGCTTGCCGGCGCACAGATGGCGCGCCTCCTGCACGGCATGCCATTTGCGGATGTACCGCGGTCCACAGCCATCGGTGCGCTTGCCCACTATGTTTCCGGGTATGTCGGCAGCGATTTTCAGCCGATGAACGTCACGTTCGGCATCATGGAGCCGCTCGCCAATGCACCCCGGGCAAAGCGGGAACGCTATGAGGCCATGGCGGCGCGGGCGCTCGCAATCGTGAAAGAATTGCAAACGTCTTTGTAAAAGGGGCGCGACACGCCCTTTTTGTGTTAAAATGGGAAAAACATTCGGAGGATCAGCATGGAGCTTCGCGGAACGACGATCATCGCCGTACAAAAGGATGGAAAGTGTGCCGTGGCCGGCGACGGTCAGGTGACGATGAACAATGCAAACATCATGAAGGCCACCGCCAAAAAGGTGCGCAGACTGTATCACGACAAGGTCGTCGTCGGTTTTGCCGGTTCGGTTGCAGACGCGTTTTCGCTCTGTGAGCGGTTTGAGCAGAAGCTGGAGCAATACAGCGGCTCGCTTACCCGCGCCGCGGTTTCGCTTGCGCAGGATTGGCGCAGCGATAAAATCATGCACAAGCTCGAGGCGCTTTTGATCGTTGCGGACGCAAACGGGCTGCTGATCGTTTCCGGAACGGGCGAGGTCATCGATCCGGACGACGGTATCGCCGCCATCGGCTCCGGCGGCATGTACGCTTTGGCGGCTGCAAAGGCGCTCAAACAGAACACCGACCTTTCCGCCCGGGAGATCGCGGAAAAAGCGCTGCGTATCGCGGGCGATATCTGCATCTATACGAACGGCAATCTTGTCGTGGAGGAGATTTGACATGAGCTTGCTCACACCAAAAGAGATTGTTGAAGCGCTGGACAAATACATTGTCGGTCAGGAGCGGGCCAAGCGTGCCGTTGCCGTTGCCCTTCGCAACCGCTATCGCCGCAGCTGTCTGCCGCCGGAGGTGCGCGAGGAGATCGCGCCGAAAAACATCATCATGATGGGAGCGACCGGCGTTGGCAAAACGGAGATTGCAAGACGGCTTGCCAAGCTGGTGGATGCGCCGTTTGTGAAGGTGGAAGCGACCAAGTTCACCGAGGTCGGCTATGTCGGACGCGATGTGGAATCCATGGTTCGCGATCTGGTGGAGGCCGCTATCCGCATCTGCAAGGCGCAGCGGATGAAGGATGTCCGCCTCGTCGCGGAGGCGGCTGCGGAGCAGCGCCTCATCGAGCTGCTGGTTCCCATGAAACAGAGCGATCGCCAGCCGGCCGTCAATCCGCTGCAGCTGCTCTTTGGCAACGTGCCGGAACAGAAGCAGACGCCGGTGATGTCGGAAGAGGAGCAGCGTGCCTTTCAGTCGGAACGCGAGCGCGTCACCGGGCAGCTCCGCGCGGGCCAGCTTGAACATGTGCTGGTCGAGGTGGAGGTGGAGGAGTCTCAGCCGGCCAACGACGCCATGTTTGCTGCCGGCATCGATCTGAACCTCGGCGATATGTTTGGCGGAATCCTGCCGCGAAAGATGAAGAAGCGGAAGCTGCCCGTTCGCGAGGCACGGCGGATTCTGATTCAGCAGGAATCGGAAAAGCGGATCGACATGGACGATGTCCACCGCGATGCCATGCAGCGCGCCGAGCAGGACGGCATCATTTTCATCGATGAGATCGACAAGATCGCCGACAATCAGCACATGAGCGGGCCGGATGTCTCGCGCGAGGGCGTGCAGCGGGATATTTTGCCGATCGTCGAGGGCTCTACGGTGTCCACCAAATACGGACCCATTAAGACCGACTACATCCTGTTCATCGCAGCTGGAGCGTTCCACACCGCCAAGGTGACGGATCTCATTCCTGAACTGCAGGGACGCTTCCCGATTCGGGTCAAATTGGACGACCTGTCGCAGGCGGATTTCAAAGCGATTCTAACCCAGCCGGAGAATGCGGTCACGAAGCAGTATGCGGCCTTGCTGTCGGCGGATAACGTGCACCTGTCGTTTACCGACGAGGCGCTTGATGAGATTGCGAAATATGCGTACCTTGCCAACGAGAATCAGGAGAATATCGGCGCCCGCAGACTGCATACGGTGCTCGAAAATCTGCTGGACGACATCTCGTTCAACGCCAACGGCCAGCACCCGATGATCGACCTGACGATTGACGCGGCTTATGTGAGCGAACGGCTGCACCATGAATTTACCGACGAGGACATACATAAATATATCCTGTGATCGGGCGAGCCGCTGAGCCAAAGTCTATATCGCCCGACGAGGAGGGCGAATTTGAAGCTGCATCGCTTGGCGTCTCTTGGATTATGTGTTGTATGTGTGTTTTCAACGAGTGCCTGCACGCGCGCTCCGCGGCCGGAATTGCCGGTTTGCGTTGCGCTGGCGCTGGAGGAGCAGGAGGTTGTGCTCTCGCTTCGCATGCCGCCGCCGACTGCAGTTCCGCTCACGCCATCGCCGTCGCCAACCCCAGCACCGACGCCGACCCCGGAACCGACGCCTGTACCGACCCAGAAGCCTACGCCGGCGCCGAAGCGCACCGGCCGGCCAAGGGCAACGTCACCGGTTGCTACTCAAGCGCCGGAGCTGATCACGCCGGATCCGCCCGCGACGGAGTCCGAGCAGGAGGGACCGGTTGCAGAAACCGTGCAGGCCGGTGCGTATTCGCGCGAGGAGTTGGAACTTGCCGCAAAGGTTGCCTATCTGGAAGCAAAGGGCAAGGGCGAGGCTGCCTATCGGGCCGTCTTGAGCGTGATCTATAATCGCTGCAAATCCTCCCGATTCGGTAGGGGGGAGACCTCCATTAAGACCGAGGTGTACCGTAAGAGCCAATTCTCCGTGATCGGCCACAGCAAGTTTGAGACCATGACGCCGCCGGAGGAGATCGTCTCCTATGCGGAGGATGTTTTTTGCGGCGGAAACACGAATGTGCCCGCGGACGTTTTGTTCTTCCGGGCGGATCGCCTCGGCCATAGCTGGGGGAGCAAAAGATATTATAAAACAATAGGCGGAAACGCTTTTTATTATGGGAGTTGATACGAAGGAATGGCAAGTAAACTAAAAATTATTCCGCTTGGCGGTGTTGGCGAGATCGGCAAGAATATGACGGTCATCGAGTATGGAAACGACATGATCGTGGTGGATTGCGGGCTGATCTTTCCGGACGAAGAGCTGATGCCGGGGATCGATGTGGTGATACCGGATGTCACCTATCTGACCGAGAATATAGCAAAGCTGCGCGGCTTTTTGATCACACACGGACATGAGGACCACATCGGCGCGCTGCCGTATGTACTCCGTGATCTGAACGCCCCCGTCTACGGGACGAGCTTTACCATGGCACTCGTGCAGCACAAGCTGGATGAGATGCGGATCAAGAACCGGACGCTGATCTGTATCAAACCGGGCGACCGGATTGAGCTGGGTTGCTTCAAGGTCGAGTTTATCAAGACCGGACACTCGATTGCGGGCGCAGTGGCCCTTGCGATCTCAACGCCGATCGGCACGGTGATCCATACCGGAGATTTCAAGGTGGATTTCACCCCGATTGACGGGGAGCCGATCGATATCAAACGCTTTGCGCACTATGGTTCCCGTGGTGTGCTGGCGCTGCTTTCCGACAGCACCAACATTGAACGTCATGGATATACACAGTCCGAGCGGGAACTTGGAACGACCTTTGAGCATTGTTTTGAGTCGGCAAAGGGCCGTGTGATCGTCGCATCCTTTGCCTCCAATGTGTATCGCATCCAGCAGGTGGCAGATGTTGCCATCAGCCATGGACGCGTGCTGTGCTTTCAGGGCAGGAGCATGGAACAGATCGTGCAGATCGCCATGAAACTGGGCTATCTGAAAATTGCGCCGGATCGAATTGTAACGGTCGACCAGCTCAACCGGTATCGGGACGATCAGATTTGCGTTGTGACAACCGGCAGCCAGGGTGAGCCCATGAGCGGTCTGTTCCGCATGGCCACCGCGACACACCGATTGAATATCGGCAAGGGCGATACGGTCATCATCTCCGCATCCGCCATCCCGGGAAATGAGAAGGGCGTGTCGCGCGTCATCAACAATCTGTTCCAAAAGGGCGCCATGGTGATCTACGATCAGATGGCGGATGTACATGTTTCGGGACATGCCTGCCGTGAGGAACTTCGCCTGATGATTCAGCTGACGAAGCCCAAGTTTTTCATTCCGGTGCATGGTGAATACCGGCATCTGTTTATGCACGCGCAGCTGGCTGAAGAGATGGGCATCCCGGAGGAAAACATCTTCCGGGCGGAATGCGGAGATGTCATCGAACTGACCACGCGGCGCGGAAAGATTGCCGGCAGCGTGCAGGCGGGCGGCGTGATGGTGGACGGCATCGGCGATATTGACGATGTGATTTTGAAGGATCGCCGCTTGTTGTCGCAGGATGGGCTTGTTGTTGCCGTCATAGTGATCGATCTGGAGACCGGCAGGCTGATGGCGGCGCCGGAGCTCATATCGCGCGGGTTCATCTATATGCGTGAATCGGAGAGCCTCATTCAGGAGACGGTCGCAATGCTGACTGAGGAGGCGCAGCGGTTTGAGGGCGCGCAAAAATCGGAGTATGCGGCGATTAAAAACGGGATCCGGCAAAAGCTCAAGGCGTTTTTGAAGAGCAAGACAAAGCGGACGCCGATACTGCTGCCGATTATTTTGGAAATCTGACAAAGGAGAGGAAAACAATGGTATACGATACAGCAAGAGCGCTCGCAGCGGAACTGAAAGCCAGCGAGGAATACAAGACATATCAGCAAACGCGGGAAGCCGCCATGGCGAACGATACGACCAAAGCGCTGATCGCGGAGTATCACAAACTGCAGATGCGCGCACAGGGCGTTGTGATGCAGGGCGGTAAAGACGAGGAGCTGTTCCAGAAACTGCAAAAACTGGGCGAGGTGCTGCAGATGGATAAGGACGCGTCCGCGTTTTTGATGGCGGAGTATCGTATGAATCAAATGCTCGGGGATGTGTATAAGATTCTGGCCGAGGCGATCGACGTCGATCTGAGCGGTCTGGAAGGGTAAGCGGACAATAATGGCCGATAACATGCGAAAACAGAGTGCAAGCGCCCATAAGCGCAGGCAGAGGCGAATCTGGCGCACGATCCGCCCGCTGGTTGTTCTCGTGGTCAGCGTTGTGATCGTGTTCTTTGCCGCGCGGTTTACCATCGACTATGTGCTCTCCCATTTTATTGAGCCTGTCGATGTGAACGACGCGACGCCGATCGAAGTGGTGATTCCCAAATCCTCCTCCGCCAGCACGATCGCCCGCATTCTGTATCAGGCCTGTGGTGAGGATGAGAAGGGATTGATCCCGAGCACGGCCGTATTCAAGGTGTATGTGGACTTTGTCGGCAAGGCCAATAAAATGCAGGCGGGCACCTATATTCTTTCGCGCAATATGTCGCTCAAGCAGATCGTTGATATCATCTGCGAGGGCAATCCGCCCAAGCAATCGATCAAGCTCACGATTCCCGAGGGCTATACGATTTCTGACATTGCCGGCGTTCTGGTCGACAAGGGTCTCATTTCCGATGCGTCGACATTCCTGGATGCCTGTATGGATCAGAGCGATTTTGAGAGCTTTCAATTCCTCCCGGAACTGGCGGAGGGAAGGCGGTACCAACTGGAGGGCTATCTGTTCCCGGATACCTATGAGGTGTTTGTGGATGCCTCCGCGGAGTCGATTATCATCAAGATGCTCAATCGCTTCAATGAGGTTTTCACGGACGAGTACATTGCCCGCGCGCAGGAACTGGGCATGACGATGGACGAGGTTGTGACGCTGGCGTCGCTGATTGAGCGGGAAGCGCAGGTGGACACCGACTTTGCCAAGGTTTCGGCCGTTTTCCACAACCGAATCCAGCAGGGAATGCGGCTGGAATCGTGCGCCAGTCTGTCCTACGTTCTGAACGTGAAGAAATACACGTTTACGGAAACGGAGCTTGCCACGGAATCCCCCTATAACACCTATCGCAGAACGGGATTGCCGGTCGGGCCGATCAGCAACCCCGGAAAGCTGGCAATTGAAGCGGCGCTATATCCCAACCAGGAGTACCTCGACGAGGGATACCTGTACTTCTGTAACGGCAAGCTGCAGGTAACGGCGGCGGATGGCACGGTGACCCATGACTATGCGCTGGTATTCGACAAGACCTATGAGGAGCATCAGCAGCATGTTCTTGAGTACAGCCCGTATTGGCCGTAATTGACATTCTGCTGCTATCGTAAGAGCGGTCCCGGACAAGGGGCCGCTCTTCTGTTTTTGGAGAAATGCATTGGGTTAGCTTGGCGAAACTCCCGTTTTCGATCTTTGCACCGATCGTTTGAGAGAAGACCAAGCGCTGTTGCAGTTTTTTGCCGTCCCCATAAGCGTTGCCCCTCTCATATAGATGCCACCTTTGATTCGCGTCAAAAACGTATCCGCTGCCGGCAATGCAGCATAGGACACTTGACACCCGCTCGGCAAATGCAGCTACCGCAGGTGAACACCATCCGCCGCTTAGATTGGAGGATTTTGTCGTATGGGTCAAGCAACCGGCGACATAGGCTATTGGTGTGGAGGTGCAAAGACCATGCAGTTGTTTGATCTCTTCTGTGAGTTGTTTTTTCTTGCCGGCTATGTTCGCAACGGTTCGTCGTTCCCGGAACCGCTTCCGCAGGAGGAGGAGCAGGCCTGCCTCAAGGCGCTAGCGGGCGGCTCTGAGGAGGCGCGGGAAAAGCTGATTGCCCATAATCTGCGCCTTGTTGCGCACATTGCAAAAAAATATGCCCGTGCCGGACGGGATATCGATGACCTGATCTCGATCGGCGCTGTCGGATTGATCAAAGCGGTCTCCACGTTTGACGCGTCCAAGGGATCGGCGCTGTCCGCATATGCCAGCCGCTGTGTGGAAAACGAAATTCTGATGAGCCTTCGGGCCGAGCGCAAGCAGGTTTCGGAAGTGTCGTTGAGCGATGCGGTGGGGGTCGATAACGACGGAAACGACGTGACTCTGATGGATATTCTCGGCGGGAATCCGGATACCGTGATGGATGAGGTGCAGGCTCGTCTGGACACGGAACGGATCCGGAAAACGATGCGGGAGGTCCTGACCGAGCGGGAATACGTCGTGGTTCGTCTGCGGTTTGGCCTCTTTGGCGCATATCGTATGGCGCAGCGGGAGGTGGCAACGCTGCTCGGCATATCCCGGTCGTATGTGTCCCGTATAGAAAAAAGGGCGCTCTCCAAATTGAGAACTGCATTGTCGGCACAGTAGTGCGCTTTTCTCCCTTGCCAGAGTATGGGTGGAAATGATATACTATAGCGCATGAGGAAAATTGGTTTCGACAACGATAAATATGTAGGCATGCAGTCCGAGAAAATTCGCGAACGGATTGCACAATTTGGCGACAAGCTGTATCTGGAGTTTGGCGGAAAACTGTTTGATGATTATCATGCTTCCCGCGTGCTGCCCGGTTTTTTACCCGACAGCAAAATCAATATGCTCCAGACACTGCGGGACGATGCGGAGATCATTCTTGCCATCCATGCGGGCGATATTGAGCGCAACAAGGTCCGAAATGATCTGGATATCGCCTATGATGCGGAGGTGCTTCGGCTGATCGATGCATTCCGGCAAAAGGAACTGCTCGTCGGCGGCGTCGTGATCACCAGGTATTGCGGCCAGCCGGCTGCCGATGCGTTTGCAGAGCGCCTGATACGGCTCGGCATCCGGGTGTATCGGCATTACCCCATTGCCGGATATCCTGCCAATGTACCGCTGATCGTCAGCGACGAAGGGTTCGGAAAGAATGACTATATCGAGACGACGCGCCCTCTGGTCGTCGTTACGGCGCCCGGCCCCGGCAGCGGGAAGCTGGCGGTGTGCCTTTCTCAGCTGTATCATGAACATAAGCGCGGCACGCGGGCAGGCTATGCAAAGTTTGAAACGTTTCCCATCTGGAACCTGCCGCTGCAGCACCCGGTCAATTTGGCGTATGAGGCTGCGACGACCGATCTGGACGATGTCAACATGATCGATCCGTTCCATCTGGAGGCATACGGCGTTACGACGGTCAACTACAATCGCGATGTGGAATCCTTCCCGGTTTTGAACGCGATTTTTGAGCGCATCTCCGGGCAATCGCCCTACCATTCGCCAACGGACATGGGCGTCAATATGGCGGGGTACTGTATTTTTGACGATGAGGCGGTCTGCGCCGCTGCCAGGCAGGAGATCATCCGCAGATACTATACCGCCCTGTGCGGCTGCAAGCGCGGCACGCTGCCGGCAGATCAGGAGATTCGGTCGGAATACATTATGAACCGCTGCGGCGCAACGCCGTCGGATCGGCCCGTCATTGAAGCGGCGCTGCAAAAAGCGGAGGAGACGGGCGAGCCCGCCATGGCGATCGAACTGCCGGACGGCCGCATGATCACCGGCAAGACGTCGCCCCTGCTCGGCGCATCGGCCGCTGCCCTGCTCAACGCATTGAAGGCGCTCGGCGGAATCCATGATGGGATCGATCTGATCTCGCCGATCGTTATCGCGCCGATTCAGAAGCTGAAGACGCGCCATCTGGGCAACCAGAATCCGCGCCTGCACAGCGATGAGATTCTGATCGCGCTCTCCATCTGTGCGGCAACCAACCCGACCGCTGCACATGCGATGGAGCAACTGGACAAGCTCAAAGGCGCGGAAGCGCATTCGAGCGTGATCCTTTCACGCGTGGATGGCGACACCTATCGGAAGCTCGGGATCAATTTCACCTGCGAACCGCGCTATCAATCGAACAACCTGTACCATAAATAGGGCTTGTTGGAAAAGACCGCTTTGTGATACAATAAACTGTCTGGGAGGTTGCGCGATATGCAAAACAGAATTGAGAGACTCCGAAAGAAAATGAAGGAGTGTGGGCTGGACTGTGCGCTTGTCACCGGTTTGGCAAATATTCGGTATTTGTCCGGCTTTACAAGCTGTGATGCAACGGTGCTGGTGACGGACAAGTCCTGCTGCCTGTTTACGGATTTTCGTTATACCATTCAGGCCGCCGAACAGACGAAGGGATACGAGATCATTGAACCTGCAGCGGGCAGGCTGACCGAGAGCATACGGGAGATCATGGAACGCGATGGCTGCAAGCGCTGCGCGTTCGAAGAGAATGTGATGACCGTAGGCCTCTATGAGCGGATGCAGGCTTTGCCGGTCACCTTTGTACCGTGGGGGGATGCACTTGCAGCGCTGCGGATACTCAAGACACCGGAGGAGATCGAAAGCCTGCAGCGTGCGCAAACGCTCGCGGATCGTTCGTTTTCTGAACTGCTTAGCCGGATACATCCCGGTATGATGGAGCGCGAGGTGGTTGCAGAGCTCAACTACATCGGCGCAAGACTCGGCAGCGAAGGCGCATCGTTCGATCCGATCGTTGGGGCCGGACCGAATGGCGCTATGTGCCATGCCGTGCCCTCCGAACGCCGCCTTGAGAACGGTGATCTGGTGGTGCTCGATTTCGGGTGCATCGTGAATGGATACCATTCCGATATGACGCGTACGTTTGCCGTTGGATCGGTTAGCGATGAGTGCCGCCGCATTTACGATATTGTATTGGAGGCGCATGAACGCGCACTGCGGGCACTATCTCCCGGAATTACCGGCAGGGAGCTGGATGCAATCGCGCGCGACTATATCGAAGCGCAGGGCTACGGGAAGTGCTTTGGTCACAGCCTCGGCCATGGATTTGGCCTTGAGATCCACGAACAGCCTGCCGCATCCGTTCGCTCAGAAACCGTGTTTGAGCCGGGCATGACCATCACCATTGAGCCGGGCATCTATATCGAGGGTCTTTGCGGCGTCCGCATCGAGGACTGCTGCGTTGTGACCGAGAACGGCTATCTGGACTTCGTCAGTTCCCCAAAGGAACTGTTGACGATTTCATAAATAACGAAAACAATCAATGATTGGGAGGAACAGAGCACTATGATTATGGCAGGCGATTTTCGCAAGGGCGTAACCGTTGAAATCGATGGGCAGGTATGGTCCATTGCAGATTTTCAGCATGTGAAACCGGGCAAGGGCGCAGCGTTTGTCCGTACCCGCCTCAAGAACGTGATGACCGGCGCGGTGCTGGAGCGCACGTTCAGCCCGACGGACAAATACCCCAAGGCGCACATCGAGACCAAGGAAATGCAGTACCTCTACAGCGACGGTGAGCTGTACTATTTCATGGATGTGGAATCCTATGAGCAGATTCCGCTCAATCATGATCAGGTGGAGGATGCCATCAACTTCATCGTTGAGAACGAGAACGTAAAGGTTCGTTTCTTTAAGGGCAGCCCGTTCTCCGTCGAAGCGCCGAACTTTGTCGAGCTCACGGTTACGCATACCGAGCCCGGCGTCAGGGGCGATACCGCGACCGGAACCACCAAGCCCGCTGAGCTGGAAACCGGATATAAGATCAATGTTCCGCTGTTCGTAAACGAGGGCGACCGCATCCGCGTGGATACCCGCACCGGGGAATACATGGAGCGCGTCTGACGTATACTAACGATCGACAGGGAGGTAACAACCATGAGCTATATCTCGGAAAAAGTAGCCTATCTGGACGGACTGGCCGATGGACTTGCAATTGACGATGAGAAGCAGGGGAAACTGCTGCGCGGCATCATCGATGCACTTGGCGCGATTGCCGAGGAACTGGAAGAGCAGAACGAGGCATATGACGATCTGTCCGATTGCGTCGATGAGATCTACGAGGAGTTGGATGCGATCGACTGCGAACTCTACGGCGACGACGAGGACTGCGAGTGCGAGGATGATTTTCTCGAGGTTGTTTGCCCGTCCTGCGGCGAAACGATTTACTTTGATGAGGACATGCTCGAATCGGAGGATGGGCTGATCTGCCCTGCCTGCAACGAGCCGGTGGACATCGAGCTTTGCTGCGGCGATTGCGATTGTGATTGCTGTGATGAAGATAATGTACCGGATGAGGACTAACCGCATCATCCGAACCGCAACGATTTGACCTGTATGCCGGCCGCAAAAGCGGCCGGCATTTTGTGTGGAAACCCATATGGAAACGGAAAGCGGCTGAAACAGGCGGTTTTTTTCCAAATTGGCAGGAAACACGCAAGTTGTGGTGTATTATTCACTCATGGAGATTCTCATGGAATCCAGACACGATCATTGTAAGATGGGAGCTTGCTTATGAATTGCAGAGAGTATGCGGAACAGGCGGAGGTCCAGCTGCTGTCGCGTTATGCCACGCTCGTCAAAGACAGCCGCGGAAGAGAACGCCCCATTGAGCCCTGCGCGCTGCGGACGGATTTTATGCGGGACCGCGATCGCATTCTGCACTGCAAATCCTTCCGGCGGCTCAAGCATAAGACACAGGTGTTCCTTGCGCCGCAGGGTGATCACTATCGAACGCGGCTCACGCATACGCTCGAAGTATCGCAGATTGCCCGCACCATATCCCGTTCGCTTCGCCTGAACGAGGACTTGACCGAAGCGATTGCCATGGGGCACGACCTTGGACACACGCCGTTCGGCCACAGCGGGGAGGATGTATTGAACCGTTTGGTACCCGGCGGCTTTGAGCACAATGTGCAGAGCCTTCGGGTTGTGGAGCTGTTGGAGAACAACGGAGAGGGGCTGAATCTCACCTTCGAGGTTCGGGACGGTATTTTGCACCATAAGCGCAGCGGTACGCCTGCAACCATGGAGGGCAAGGTGGTTTCCATTGCCGACCGGATTGCCTATCTCAACCACGATATTGACGATGCGGTGCGTGCCGGGGTCATCAGCGAGTCGGATTTGCCGGGCACATGCGTCGAGGTGCTCGGCGGCAGCCATCGCGCGCGCATCAACACGATGATTTATGATGTGGTGGAGCAAAGCATGGACCGCCCGGATGTGCAGATGTCCGATGCGGTAGCGGAACAATTTCAGAAACTGCGGGAATTTATGTTTGCGCGTGTGTATTACAACCCCGTCGCCAAGAGCGAGGAGGGCAAGGCCAAGCGCGTGGTGGAGCAATTGTTTGAGTACTATTGCGAACACTTGGAAGAAATGCCTGCCGAGTTTTTGCTGCGGCGCACACAGGATGGAGAAGAGCGCGTAGTGGCGGACTTCATCGCCTGTATGACGGATAATTATGCCATTCGGGATTACGAGCGGCTGTTTGTTCCACGATCCTGGGCATAATGCAGGAAAGCTGCGGATTCTGTCGAATAAACTATCTGAGAATTTGCAGGGGAGGGAGAAGGACATGGCGTTTCCGGATGCATGGCTGGACGAGCTGCTGGCCAAAAATGACATCGTGTCCGTCATCTCCTCCTATATGGAGCTCAAGCCGAAGGGTCGGCGTCTGTGGGGTCTTTGTCCGCTGCATGGAGAGAAGACCGCTTCCTTTTCGGTATCGCCGGACAAGCAGATGTTCTATTGCTTCGGATGCCATGCTGGCGGTACGGTCATCCAGTTTATCATGCAAATGGAGCGGCTGACCTTTGTGGAGGCGGTGCGCACGCTTGCCAATCGCGTCGGAATGGAGCTGCCGGATCAGGCAGATGATGCCGGTCTGCAGCGGGAACGCGCATACAAGGAGCGCCTGTACGAGGCATGCAAGGCTGCTGCGCGCTTTTTTATGGAAACGCTGATTGGCCCAAACGGTGCTCCGGGACGCGCTTATCTCGCCAAGCGGGGGCTGACGAGCGATTCGGTCAAGCGATTCGGCATCGGCTATGCGCCGGATTCCTGGGATGCGCTGAAAAAGCATCTGCAGGAAGCCGGGTTTTCACAGCAGGAGCTATTGGATGCGGGCTTACTTGTGCATAATACGGACAGGAACTCCGTGTACGATGCTTATCGGAACCGTGTGATCTTTCCGATCATCGGCACGAACGGGCGTGTCCTCGGGTTTGGCGCCCGCGTGCTGAACAACGATAAGCCCAAGTATATCAACACGGGCGATACACCGATCTACAACAAGCGCAACAACCTTTACGGGCTGAACCTCCACAAGGGACAGCGCTGTGAGGATCTGGTGATTGTTGAAGGATATACGGATGTAATCGGCCTGTTCGAGGCGGGGGTTACCAACGCTGTGGCGAGTCTGGGAACCGCGCTTACGGTTCAGCAGGCGCGGCTGCTCAAGCGGTTCACCCAGTTGGTGTACATTGCCTACGATGGCGATGCCGCCGGACAAAACGCCACCATCCGCGGCTTGGATATCCTTTCGGCGGAGGGAATCGATGTCCGCGTTATTGTTTTCCCGGACAAGCTGGATCCGGACGAATTCATACGCTCCCACGGAAAGGATGCGTTCGATTCGCTCAAGGAGCATGCGCTTTCGCTCAATGCGTTCAAGCTGGAGAGCATGGCGCGCAGCTATACGCTCACCGATGAAAACGACCGCGAGCGATATGCAAAAGAGGCTTGCCGCTTTATTGCGGGGTTACAGCCCGTTGAGCAGGGCCGCTATTACACGCAGCTCGCGCGCAAAACGGGTTATCCCGTGGAGGCGCTGCGGGCGCAGGGCGCAGCCGCAGGTTCGGTAGAACCGGCTCAGGAAAAGCGACCGGTGCGCATACAGCGACCAAGAAAAGAGGCGGAGACGGACAATCCGCGCCTGCGGGCGGAAAACGCACTGCTGCAGGCAATGGCGCAGTCGAAGGAGGCCACCATGGCTGCGGTTGCGGAGGGCGCGCTGGAGCTGTTTGAAGACGACGCGCGCGGCGCGCTGGCTGCCGAGATCGTGGCTGCCTATGCGCAGGATATCCCACCAAATTGCGCACGCATGCTCAATACCCTGCCGCAGGATATGGCGGAACAGCTTGCAGGTGTATTTCAGAGCGACATGCAATTGATGGAGCCGGTGAAAGCCGTGCAGGATTGCCTCAAACGCATCCGCCGGTATGATTGCAAGCGGCAGATTGAGACGTTGACAACGGAGCTTGCCGACAGTTCGATCGATCCGCATCAGCGGGAGAAGCTGATGCAGCAGATACAAAATTTAACACAACAGTTACGCGCTTGACAGGAAAGGAGTGGGGGTAAGATGGAGAAGGTCGATCCTCGCATGCAAAAGGTAAAGGAACTGCTCGAGGCCGGAAAGTCGAAGGGCATCCTTACCTATAAGGAGATCATGGATGCGCTGGAGGAGTTGGAGCTCGATCAGGAGCAGGTCGAGAAGATCTATGAGCACCTCGAGGAAATGAATATCGACGTGGTGGAAGAGGTCGAGGTTCCCGAGGATATCAACGAGGAGATTGCGGAAATCGAATCGACGCTCGCTGCGGTCGAGGGCGTCAACATCGACGACCCGGTGCGCATGTACCTGAAGGAAATCGGCAAGGTTCCGCTGCTCACTGCGAACGAAGAGGTCGAGATTGCACAGCGCATGGCCGAGGGAGATCCAGAGGCGAAGCATCAGTTGGCGGAGGCCAACCTGCGCCTTGTCGTGTCGATTGCCAAGCGGTATGTCGGCCGCGGCATGCTGTTCCTCGACTTGATTCAGGAGGGCAATCTGGGCCTGATTAAGGCGGTCGAAAAATTCGATTATCGAAAGGGCTATAAGTTCTCGACCTATGCCACCTGGTGGATCCGGCAGGCGATTACGCGTGCCATTGCGGATCAGGCGCGTACGATCCGTATTCCGGTACATATGGTGGAGACCATCAACAAGCTCATCCGCGTCAATCGCCAGTTGGTACAGGAATATGGCCGCGATCCGCGCCCGGATGAAATCGCAAAGGAAATGGGGATCTCGGAGGATAAGGTTCGCGAGATCATCAAGATTGCGCAGGAGCCCGTTTCTCTGGAAACACCGATCGGCGAAGAGGACGATAGCCATCTCGGCGATTTCATTGAGGACCAGGATGCACCCGCACCCGCCGAAGCGGTAGCGGTGACGCTGCTCAAGGAGCAGCTGATGGATGTGCTCAATTCGCTCACCCCGCGGGAAGCCAAGGTTCTGCGTCTGCGCTATGGCCTGGACGATGGGAAAGCGCGCACACTTGAGGAGGTCGGCAAGGAGTTTAATGTCACGCGGGAACGCATTCGCCAGATCGAAGCGAAGGCGCTCAGAAAACTCC